>NZ_JBFUIO010000013.1:0-49242 GCF_056401835.1 Paenisporosarcina sp. P4_D4
GAAATACGTAGTGGAAGAAATACGGGGCAATCGTGATGTGATTGTCTCAACGGGATTAAAGAATATCCCTGCTGCTACTCTTTATGAAAAGTTGGGGTTCCAGCAAGAATGTTTACTGGATATTGCTCCTAATTTGCAGATTGTAAAAATGCGATACCGTACATTTAAATAGGAGAATATCTTTTCTGAAAGAAACCGGTTCATGTACGTTCACTATTGAAAAATACCCATTATGAATCCCTTTCTTATGATGGACAATTATTCCAAATTTTTCAGTTTGTTGTTAGCAATAACGTAACTAAAAAGAGTARCCTAAWTWAWTTAGGYTACTCTTTTTCCTTCTATTAAGTACCAATTATTTAATAATTATCTGACTAAATTCACTATCAATTGAGTTCATTACGCAATATAAACTTTAAAATTAGCATTCATTGCAGGTTCACCCTTCAGGAGCACTATTTACAATTTCGTCTATTGCTTTACTAAAAATATCCACGAAATATTCATGTTCTTCTCCGGGCGAAAGATCAACTAGCCTGATTTGATGTTCATTTAATTCTCTCTTATTTTTTTTTCCTCGTCCTGGGTAAACTGGCCATACTTCAAATACTGGTCTAATTTGCCTTAATTGTCTTTCATTCATTCTTCCCTTATATAGCCAACTACTCCTGCACATTGAACTATAATTATTTAATTGTTTCATAACATCTGAAGGATTACTTTTACTCATAAGCGAGTCTTTCCATATATTATGTAAAGGTCTATATTTGAAGTCTAAAATCATACTCCCAATATGTCCATTAGCATCATATACATCAATTCTACAATCAGGACGGTTATGATTTGAGCTAGTATATAGAGGCTTTCTTAAAGATGTTTTGTCTGAAGAAGAAGGTAATACTTCATCATAAGTTATTATGATTTCTATTTCTTCTTTTTTAAATATTACATATGAGCCTTGTGATAATTCTGGTACTTCCACATTTGTACTACTAGAATTAATTTTTAATAGCCATCCTTCAACAGCTTTATATCCCATTTTTTCTGATAACAATGTTTCAATCACTTTAATAAATCCCCATATTTCGTATAGCTTATCAGTTCTCTTCCAATGAAATTTAAAAGATTCATCAAGTGAAATTGAATATTTTTGTTCCATCATTTCTCTATATATTTGATTAATAAAATTATATCTATTGTCAAACAACATCGCTAATGGTACTTGATCTTGATTACTCTCTTCTAATTCCTTAATCCATTTAATTAAAAGAAATTTATTCCAAGATTTTTCTATTTTTTGAATGTCATTTTTCATTTTTTGTAAATCATTTATAATTTTATTCTGCAATCTTAAATTAGATTTGTTTGATTCACCCCAATAAGAACTCTCTTTAATTTCTATAATTACTTTTTGTTCCGAATTAAGAAGAAATTCCTTTAAATTTTTGGTGATCACATTCAATTTCATTACAATGTGTTTTAACATAATATTTTCTTTTAATTTATAATAATAAACAGGCTTAGGCTCTTTTAATAAATTTTTTAGGTTAGGGTGTTCAGCTTTAAACTTAATAGTATGTTCATCAATCCTTCGAACCCGAGAATCTTGTACAAGATGATATTCTTTTTTTAATTCATATCGAGGATTAGATATTATATCTTCAATTGTCGAAATTAAACGGCTCTTATTTTCATTTAATATAATGAATTGTCTCATCAAAGAAAATGGTATTGGATAAGTATTATCAATATTAATATTCGTGTTTTTCCTCATCAAATCTTGTGCAAGGCCATTAAGTTTCATCTCAACTTCGTCTCTCATTATTTCCCACTGTTCAATTTCCATTTCCTTTGTTTCAACTTTTATTAAAGAATAATATTTAATTTCATTAGAGACAATCATTACCCGATAATAACCAGGAATTAATGGATAGTATTCATTACCATATTTAAATATGATTTGCTCTTCTGAATGAGGAGATAAATAAACTTCCCCTTTCTCATCGATACTTACTTGTGATTCCGGTAGAGTTTCTAATCCATCCATATATAATTTACTATTTCCCGAATTAATAAATATAATTGACAGATCTATATTTTCAGTTACTTTAACAATATCATTTTCACTTAAATCTTTAATCTCTTCTTGCGTTGTAGTAAATTTTTGGATTCTTTTTTTTGTATATCCATTAATAATGTATAATTCAAATGGTAAATCCATTACGGTTAATCTCCTTAGACTTTTGTATAATTTCAAGTCTAGTTTTAGTGAAATCAGATAATGTATTATACCTATCAAATATCTCAAATAAGATACTATTAGTTACCGTGTCTTGCTGCTCAATATAATCACCTATAAGAGGTTTTAAAACATCTTCAGATCCTCTAATTTTTGTCATTATCCGCTGAACAATTTGTACATCCAAAGCTTCTTGTCTACTAAATGGACAATCACTAGGAATGTTTTTTAAATATTTGTCAATTTGCTTAATGACTCTTAAACCGATTCCTAATTTTTCGCTAGTATTTTTTAATGCATTATGAATATCCCACAATAAATTCAATTCTTCATATTCTAAACTGATTTTTTTATCTTTATTTCTATAACTTGAATATTCTTTTGCTGTAACCACTCGTTCTCGCGGTTTACTTTTTTTCACTTCTATATCTAAAAGATTTGCGTAGTTTAATACTTCGAGTTTAATAACATTTGCTCTATCAAGAACTTTATCACTAAAATTATGTGTCGTTTCATCTATATTAACTGTACCCACAAACATAACATTATCTTTTATTACAAGACTTGATCTATATTGTTCACCATTGTAAAAACGATATTGCAAATCTTCATTATATAATTTTAATATTCTTGTGTCAGTTTCAAGAACTGATAGAAATTGAGCAAAGTAATGCTCAACTCGGGCTAAATTCATTTCATCAAAACATACAATATAAAGATTTTCTGATTCTTCATCTGCTTCCGCCTTTATTAATGTATTTACTAACCCGGAATCGCCTGGTCTATATACATTATTTAGTGTATCTGGATATCCAATTAAATCTGAGTCATCTGTCCAAGAAGGTCTAACAGATATAAAATTCAGATGTGATTGGGCAAGCCCTAATGCCTTGGAATACGCTGAAACTAATTGAGATTTACCTGTCCCGCTCATCCCAGACAATATAACCAAGGACTGTGTTTTCATTGCAATATGAAAATTATATAAATCAACATCAGAATATACTAAACCTAATTCCTTTGTTTTTTCTTTAAAATATGTCATAAATTCTATTTCAGAATTTTTCTCTTCCTCTTCTTTATTTTCTTTATCAGGATTTTCTGTTTCTGGCGGAATATTTGAGATAACATCACCTTGTTTTAACCTATTATAAATTTCTTGATGTAAACTATAGGGAATGAAAAATAACTTATCCTCATAAGTATGTATTTCTTGAATAAGTTCTTGATCAAGTTCTATTCTTTTTAATTCTTGTTCCGACAGATATAAGAATCCTCCATGTGCATATCTATGACTGTCAAACTCTCCATAAGTTATAAAGCCCTTATCTTCATCTTTCCAAACAACAAAACTTGGCGTATCTTCATCTTCTTTTGAGACTGAATTGTTATGTCCAACATATTTGTTTGTTAAAAGTCTCTTTTCGAATTCATCCTTGTCAACTTCTTCAGAAGAAGTGAAAATTGGAATTGGGATAAATGTCATATTTGTACTATAAGAATCTTTCTTGGGTGTTATTGTAATATTTGTTGCTATAAAATATTCTCTAAAGTCTGAAATTCTTTTTTCAACTTGAAAAATCAATAATGAATCTCTTAGGAATTCTTTTATTCTCTCAATTCTCTCGTATTCACTAAGTGTAGAATCGTCATCAAAACCCCACTGGCTGATTGAATCAGAATAACAAGTAACAATTTTCACATCTATCGGAAAATCACTTGGCGATTCGGAAATTATTTTTATGTAAAATTGTAATGTATTATTAGTATTTACAAATACGGTTTGATTATCTATTTCACTATTTCCAACTAATCTTCCTAATAGTCTTGCATCCCATCTCTTTGCTTTCATTTTTACACAACCCTTTTATATTTTAATAATTCTTTTTTCAAATCCAAAAAGTTCTCTACTTTTTTTATTTTATGATTACTTTTACTTAGTTTTAAATAGAATGTTTCATCTACTCTGTAAGAAAGAAAGATTATTTCTTCATAAATATTTAAGTTGGTACTTTCTATTTCAAATTTCTCTATAAAATCAACTTCTATTTCTATGTCTTGGAAAATTTTTTCATTAAATGGATTTCCAATTAACAATATTTTTTTAGATGAATCTTCTGGAACCTCTTTTAAATTGTTTCCATTATGCCTATTAGAAAGCTTCACATTTTTCAATTGTTCTTCAAGTTCTTCCACATTACCCTTTAAAAAATTATTCTCATTCTTCAATTCTTCCACTTTTTTACTACTTTCCTTGAAAATATTAATCTTCTCTTTTTCATGTAATATTAGTTCTTCATCTTTTTTTTCTTTTTCTTTTTGTAGAACTATTAATTGTTGATTCAATTTATGATTTTCTATAGACAATAATTTTATTTGTTCCTTGGTTTTTAATTTATATGTAGAAAGTTCTTCTTGTAACTTATTATATAACTTACTAGTTTTATTTAGTTTCAACTCCATTTTCAACATTTTTTTTTCATCTTTTTTTTCTTCATTATTTATTTTTTCATTACTTCTTTTTTCCAATTCATTCATAAAATTGTTAATATAATTGTTAATTCTCTTTTGCTCTAATACTTCTAGTTCATCATCAGTATTTCTCTTTCTCATAATTTCAAATAATTCTTCTGCCTCAGGCTTTTTGTCATTGGTTATTAAATAACTTAATATTATTCCGAAGGGTATGTCATCAATGTCTAAGAAGTCTGTAACGGACATTTCCTTAAAATTATATCTTTCGGTGATTTTACTCTGTGGTTCATATTTAAGTGCGTCAAGTTTTTTTATGTTAACATTATTTGTGACTGTAGATGCTACAAGTTTTTTTGA
This sequence comes from Paenisporosarcina sp. P4_D4, assembly GCF_056401835.1. Taxonomy (NCBI): domain Bacteria; kingdom Bacillati; phylum Bacillota; class Bacilli; order Caryophanales; family Caryophanaceae; genus Paenisporosarcina; species Paenisporosarcina sp. P4_D4. Next base: position 5,072 of record NZ_JBFUIO010000013.1, read on the forward strand.
GTTTTTCGGAATTGTTCCTGGCCTAAAACCAGATATTTTTATTCCGGCTTTTTTCACTAACTCTTCCATTTCTTTATCATTCTTTTGTAAAAAGATCCATGTCCAAATTTCTTTTAGTGCGCTCATTTGAAAACTCCTTTCATTCGTAAATCTTTTCTACTATTTTAACACTTAAAAAATTAGAAGTTGAGAAATATTGAAAATTTTAGAAATTTCATAACCGACTATTAAATTCATTAATTATTTCTTCATGTTAACAAGCAACATTAATAGGATGCCAGTGTACAATACACCCTCAGCATCCTATTTTTGCTCTTTTCGTTCCTGCAGTGACGGCTTTATGAGAAGTTGGGGTTTGAGCGGGAGGAGTTAATTCCAATTTCAGAAGAAGTGAATATACTAAAGTTACCTGTTCGTGGTAAATGACCTCTTTAGTTGAATGGCTAAAGAGGTTTTTTGTGCTCTTTAAGGGTTAGGCCAGGACAAAGACGCCGACGAGTTCGTCGAGGGGCAGTTGGTGGATGCCGTAAGGGTCTTCGTATCGTAGGCACTGATTGTTGGCTTCTTTGATGATGCCGCGGTGATAGTGGATTTTGCCGCTCTTCCACGAAGTGAGGCGGGTTTCCATTCGGCTGATGAGTGCGCGTTCGATTTCTTCCTGCATCGTATCGTAATCGAACGCGTCGAGTTCGGGCTTTTTGACCAACTCGTGTTCTTGTTGCCATTCGCGGAGTTGCGCGACGTGCTCTGGCAGCATCATGGCCGTCCATTTGATTTTGCCGCGATCTTTGAGGTCGCCTTGCATTTTTAATCCGCGGTTAATTTTCATCAGATCACGTCCTCTCGTTCTTTTCGAATGACGGGGACGGCTGCTAAGACATTGTCAAAGTAAAAAGTACGCTTTGCTTGCTTCGTAAAACAGTACGCCTGAAACGTGTCATGGTAGGCTTTGATAATTTTCACACGACGTTTGGTGATATTTCCATCCTTCGCTAAATAGACCATTTCCAAAATACCGTGCCGCTTCATGATTTTTACGATGTTGTCTTTCATTCAAGCCGCCTCCTTTTTTCTCATTATATGCGAACATTTGTTCTTTTATCAATGGTAATTAGAGGAGTTTTTACATAAAACGGTCCAATCATTTTAAAAGTATGTTCCAATTCAATAAAAATAACCCTTCAACTTGGAGTCGAAGGGTTATCGTATATCGTTATTCACCTATATAAAACAGCTTGAACATTATTTCACGTTGCGGCACTTGAAGGAGTTCGAATTTCTCCAAGAATGCTTCTTTGTCATAGAACGCTTGATGTATGCCAGGTTCATTCCCTTGAATGTCTGTGATAATCGCTAGTTTCATCTGTATCAATCCTTTGATCATTTTTCCTGTCTTTATTTTACCTCTTTTTCAGCTACATCTTGCTTCCAGGTTTATGAGCACAAGTTAAATCTACTTTTCGTGTAAAATGAAGGCAGTTAGCCGATGATGATATACGTACGGATTTACCATTCAAGGAAAGTGAGTGTGGAATATGCAAAAACGGATTCTTATGATGGGACTTATGAGTTTGATGCTAGCAGCCTGTTCATCAAATGAAAAGACCGAACACAATGAACACAAAGTAGAGAAATCAACTCAGGAGAGTTCTTCCTCTCCATCTGGAGATTTTTATAAGGAAACAACGGACGTTGAAGTATCTCATATTCATGGGCTTGGCTACCCTGGTTCAGGTGATGCCCTAATGCTTGCCAGCCACCACGGTCCTGTTTTGTATGAAGAAGGAAAATGGAAAGAAACAACGGGTGAGAAGCATGATTACATGGGCTTCCAAGCTGTGGCGGACGGCTTTGTTTCCAGTGGTCATCCTGAGCCTGGTTCGAAATATAAAAATCCGCTTGGTCTGCTCAAAAGTACAAATGCAGGCGAGTCGTTTGAGCAATATGCATTCGAAGGTGAAATTGACTTTCACTATTTAGCAGCTGGTTACAATACGGATCGCATCTACGTTTTTAATGAAACGCCAACTGAAAAGTTAGGAAACGGCTTTTATTATTCGGATGATTTAGGTAAGTCGTGGACTACCATGGATATGGGTGGATTTGAAGCTAACATGATGTCCAATATATCTGCACATCCAGATGAACCTGAAACCGTTGCGATTGGTACAGACCGTGGGTTGTACGTATCTAAAGATGCGGGCAAGACATTTTCCCTTGCTACGAAAGACAAGACAATCACTTATGCTTTGTTAAACGAACGACAGGCATATGTTGCGGAAATAGTAGATAGCAAAGTTCAATTGAATCAAATCGACCTTGCGACAAAAGAGGAAAAAGCCATGGCCATTCCAGAACTGAAGAAGGATAATGCGATTATTTACATTGCTGTGCATCCTACTGATGACAATGAAATATCCATCGCAACATTGAAAAATGATGTGTACCAAACAACTGATGGCGGAGCTAATTGGAAACAAATTTTAGCTGCCGGTAGCGTTTCTAAATAAAAGCGATTCACTGTAAAAGCACTTTTCACTAAGCACTAATTGTCTGAAAGGCGTTTAGTCTAGTGTCTGTAGGGAACGATATGGATAACTACTGGATGAAGGTGAGGAGTAAAAAGTGAATAGCTGGACAGTATCTTGTCTTGTCTTCGTGTTGGCATTCGCTTTACTTTTGCATGTATGGAAAAAATCCAATAATTCTCAGAGACGATTGGCTTCATTGCATATATTAACTATATTAACCATATAATATTTATACTATGAAGAATCTTGCTTGAACAACAAACTACGAGGTTCGTAGACTTGGTCCTTTGCCTGGAAACATAGATTTATTTATATTACCCAAGACATTGCCCCATATGCAGACCGTTGTATTACGTATAATACAACATCTCATTATGAAAGGCGGTGTTATCTATGGGATATAACAACTGCGGATCTTCTTTCGCTTTACTTGTGGTACTTTTCATTTTGTTGATTATTGTCGGAGCTGCTTTTCTTTACTAATTAAAATAATCGCAAGGAAAAGAAAACCACTCTCACAAGCACTCCGAGAGCGCTTTGTATGCGCTCTCCCCTATTATTTTTGGACAAGCCCCGTTTCTGAGAATTAAAAGAATAAGTAACACCTTAGCTGTTGTTTTCATTCGAGTGCACGAGGGAACATTATGATTAGAGGTGATTGGATGGGAACATTTAAGAGTAATGGAACGAGTCTAACATATGAAGAATATGGATCCGGTGAGCCTCTATTGTTACTGCATGGGTTAACCGGCAATCGCCATATGTTTGATGCGGAAGTAAAAGTATTCAAGAAGTATTTTCGAACAATCGTACTAGATGCACGTGGGCACGGGGACTCCGAGAAACCATCATCGTATACGTTAGATGATCATATCGGCGATGTACTTCGATTGCTTGAACATTTAGGGATTGAAGAAACTTATTTGCTAGGTGTCTCAATGGGCAGCTATATTGCGCAAGGTGTAGCAATTGCTTCACCGGAACGTGTGAAGAAACTGATTTTAGTGGCAACGAAATCCCAAGGGAAAACATCTTCAATGGAAGCCTTGTTTGCCAAACATGCAAAAGAACTTGAAGGAATGGACTTTTCAGAGAAAGTAGCCAAAGTCTCTCCATATATTTTTCATGACCTCAAAGCTGTCGGCAAGTGGAGTCACTATGCTGCTGAAAAGGGTTCACCATTGACCGCTAACGAGATTGAAGCTGCAAATGAAGCGTTAGAGGGCTTTGATTTCCGTGAGGATTTGTATCGTATAACAGCTGAATCATTGGTCATCAGTGGTGATCATGATGGATTGAATCCGCCTGAAGTAGGACGTGAAACAGCGAAATTGATTCCGAATGCCACGTTTGTGGAGTTCAATCAGTCAGGACATGCGCCTAATGTGGAACAACCCTTGCTGTTCTTGGATTTCGTACTCGAATTTTTAGATCAAAAATAAAACCCAGCTCACACTTTGTGAACTGGGTTAGTCTCTTTAGTTAGAGGGTTTCCGTTTTTTTCGAACAAGTTTGAACAAGTAGTATAACAATATAGCACTCACTAAAATGACCCAAATCATGGCTTCATCAATTTCCTTTGAGACTAGACCAGCGGGAATCAGTGCCAGGATGAAAAAATAAATAAAATTCCCGATGGTCGTGGCAAGAATAAACGGCCAAAACCGAACCGTGCTCAATCCTCCCAATATATTGACCAAACTAGTCGGGACTAAAGGGAAAATCCGCGCTTGGAATACATAAGCAAATCCATTCGCTTCTATTTGTACAAGTAAACCTGGTTTGAATTTTTCAATCAATCTTTCTTGAAACAAGAAGCGGACGGCACAGAAGACGAAGACTGCGGCGATTACACTGGAAATCCAGCTCCATAAAAAACCATCAAAAAATCCAAACAGCGTAATGTTGATGGTAATTACTAATAGTAAAGGAAACACCGTAAACGAATTTTGGAGAATCATGATGACCAGCATAAATATATATGCATAAAGCAGATTATCATCCAAAAAATCTTGAATGCCTTCGACGTCACGATTTACGAGAAGAGTAATGATCTGACGATTTAATAGTAAAAAAATGAGCAGCAACAATAAGCCAGCCCAAACCAACCAGTTTTTATGCGTGAATTTGTTGATCGCTTCTTTCATTCGTCACCCACTTGTATCTTCCTATGGAAATAATTTTATTGTGCAATAAATTAATTTTCTTCTATCATACCATGTTTCTTAAAATTGATAGAAATGGGAACTGTAAACATTTCCAGCTAACGCCGTTTTTTATAACAATGAGGCCTCACCAATACTCTCCAGAAAACCAGAACAAATGCTTCTGTGGTATGATGGGGAAAAATTCTAAAGTAGAGGTGATATCTTGAAAGGCTATCAATTTCTTGTCACGCTAAATTATGTAAAACCGAAAGTATGGCGTCGCATTATCGTACCTGAGACGCTCGATTTTTATGATTTACATTCGATTATCCAAACCTCAGTCGGATGGACAAATAGTCACTTATTTAATTTCTCCATCGACGATTCCAAGAACAATAAAACGATTCAATTAGTCGGCGATGAAGAATCGGTTTCAGAAAACTTCGGCATGGCCCAATACTATATGAAAAACCCGCCAGAAGAAGGATCGTATGAATTCAGAATGTATCAACGGTTTATCCGTACTCAGCTATTACTCGCACGCGATGTGGATTTGACCAAATACGTCCATGACTCCCCCGTATTTCGCTACATGTATGACTTTGGAGACAGCTGGGACCACGAAGTGGTGCTCGAACAAGTAGTGGATGATTACGCGTATAATTATCCGCAACTGCTCGAAGGCAAAGGTACTTGCCCACCTGAAGATGTGGGAGGTCCGCCTGGATATGACGAATTCAAGCGTGTCATGAAAGACAAAGATGACCCTGAACACGCGGGGATGAAAGCATGGGCAGAAGGTCAAGGGTATCAAAAGTTCAACTTAGCCAAAGTAAATGCCGTCTTGAAAGAAGAATGGTGTGGCCAAATAAAATAAAGTGAAGCAAGAAACAATCTTGTGTAATGAACCGTGATTTTTTCCCGAGTCAGTGCCAAAGATGTGCATATGCTAAAGCATCCTTTCTAAAAAGGTGGTGTAAAGCATGGGATACGAATGCTGCAATACTAGCGGTTCTACGTTCACGTTGATTGTTGTTCTCTTCATCTTGTTAATTATTGTCGGTGCGAGTTGTCTATACTAATTTATAGAAATTAACCCTCACATTCGACTATGACGCACGACTCTTTCTTCCCCCATCGTGTGTAATAAGTACAAAAAACCTGACTCCTTACGGGATGTCAGGTTTTATTGTGTGTCTGGAAAGGATGATTTTTTCCGTGTCTAGGCGAATGGACGAAAAGCGGCTACGAATGGTCAAAAACTTGGGCTGACTGGATGAAAATCAATCTTGACTGGTCAAAGACCTTTATCAAGTGGTCAAAAAGTAATCAACCTTTAATTAAGCGACTGTTTCCTTCTCGTAAATCGGTACCCAGCCTTCTGTCGTGACAAAGATGCGTACTGCTACAACTTTACGGTCTTCCATCAGCGTAAAGTAGTGCCGAACATTTTCAGGTACAGAGATTAAGTCTCCCGGTTGCAACTCGACATCAAAGAACTCTCCGTCTTCCGATTGAATGACGAAAATGCCATGACCGCTGACGATGAAACGCACTTCATCGTCTTCATGATGGTGCTCCTGTTGGAAATTTTTCAACAGTTGTTCCAAGTTAGGCGTTGATTCAGAGAGTGAAATCACATCCGCTTGCTGGTAGTTGCGTCGCTCGGAAATGTCAGCAATTTCGATTCCGAATGCGGATAGAATCTGATGTTTTTCTTCATCTGTTAAATTGAATTTTTCACGAAGATTGGTTGGAAGCTTCTCGATGTCCCATTTTTCATAAATAACTTCATTGCTGTTCAAAAAGGCGATGACTGCTTGCTCTTCTTCAATGCGTTCGTTGTTTGCGTGTTTGCGAATGTATGCCATTTTTAATAACTCCCCACTACATGTTTTATAGTTGCTATTTTCACTTGGTACGAGAATAAAAATTCCCATGCTTCCAAATATTTTTTCGCTTCAAAAGCGTCTTTGCCCCACACCGTGATGCCGTGATTTTTAATCAGGATTGCTCCCGTGTCCCCTGTTACATAACGATCAAATTGTTCAGCAAGTGTCGGGATATGCGCGACATTTGGAATGATCGGAATGCTGACTTTGGCATCTTGTTCCCAGGAACCGAGTGCTTTAATAATTTCATTTCCGGTGAAATCGATATGTGTATCATGTTTATACAGTTCTGTGATGACATTGTTGTCAATCGTGTGCACATGAAGGACACAACCGGCATTTGTTTTGTTATAAATCTTAGCGTGGAGCAAAGTTTCAGCCGATGGCTTTGACATCGTTTCCTCCAACTTTTCACCAGCTGCATCAACCAGTAAAAAGTCATGATCCGTGAATTTCCTTTTGTCCTTACCGGATGCTGTAACGAGGAATGTAACCGGTTCATTCGTTACCTTAATCGATAAATTACCACTCGTTCCGTAGAACCAATCGCGGTCTGCGAGTTCTTTTTTTATGGCCGCAAGCTCGTTCCAACGGGAAAAGTAATTGCTCATGTGCGTACCTCCAATTGCTTTAAAATGTGAATCACGTCTGTAAATGTTTCAAATGGCTCAAAAGGAATATCGAGTTCTTCGCATTTTTCGATGAGGAAGTCCCGCGCTATGACTTTGTCTGCCAGTTTGGCCGCTTGCAAATCGGTAATGGAATCACCGATGACGATTTTGTAAGTGTTGTCGTCACTCAGTTTGCGGATAATGGATGGTTTACAACAACCACAGCCATTCGAGCAATGTTCATCGCATGTATGAGGCCAGTTGATTGTGATGGTTTCTCCAGAAAAATCTGCCACATTGCAGTAAATACGGTCGTCTTCTATATGTTCCTTCACGAGTGGCTTAACAAAGAAATCAATGCCTCCAGATACAATAAAGAGTGGAATCTTCTGTGCTTTCGTATAGGCCACAAAATCCTCAAATCCTTCTCGAATTTGTGCCTGTTCCAATACAAATTGGGTAATTTCATCTTTTTGGTCGGTTGATAGCAAGTTGAAAAGTTGTGTCACGCCTTGTTGAATGGTTATTTGTTGGCCGAGAATCTGATCTTTAATCGGCTCCCACTCGGGGGGTGCGAATTTTTTCATGATGGCCATAATGTTATCTTTCGTGGTAATCGTGCCATCAAAATCACAAAATATAACGGGTTGTGTCATCGTACTTTGTCACCCCACAATTCCAGTGCTTGTTGCAGTTCTGCATTTGTTTGCGCAGCCTCTGATAAGGTCTTCCTTGAAAGCGTTGCATCAACCGCTTGCCTGAATGCTTTGCCCCCTGCCGCAGAACCTGCTGGATGTCCGTGCACCCCGCCACCTGCATTGATGACGGAATCAATACCAAAGTCTTCAATCAGTTGCGGCACCATGCCCGGATGAATTCCGGCTGAAGGCACTGGCAAAGAGGTCTTTATCAAACCAGGAACATGGAGTGCATCTGCAATTTGTAGTGTTTCTGATTTTTCCAAGGCCACACTGCCATATGGTGAAGGAAATAACGAGAAATCCGCCCCGGCAAGTCGCAATAATTTACCCAGTGCGAGGTGGTTTGAGAGACCATACTTTTGGGATGGAGTGAATGCTCCCGAAACGGCTGGGTGTGCCATAATCGGAATCGCAATTTCTGGATCTTCAGCTAAACTTTGCAGTGTATCCAATCCGTATGCATAAACATTAAACAGCAACATATCTGCCCCTAGCTCTGTCGCGTGTCTTGCTTTGTCTTTTAAGTCGAATGTACGTCCTGTCAAATTCACTGCGTAACGTGTGCGGTGACCTGTCTCCGAGAAAACATGCTCGAGTACTTCACGTCCTTTTACAATCCGTTGTTCAAAAGGCGTCGACTCGTTTTCGAATAAAATTTCATCATCTTTCACAAAATCCACACCACCGCGTGCTTGGTGTTCGAGTTGTGTTAGTAAAAAGCCCAAATCTTTCCCGAGTATGCCTTTAAAGATACTCATGACAAATGGTCGTTCTTGCACGCCTGTCAATTGTCGGATTCCTTCTGTGCCGAATTTCGGCCCTGGAAAGTGGCCCGTTAATTCCGGACTGAACTCCAAATCAATTAATTTGATTTCCCCGTCCAGTGATAACTTGCCAAAAGTCGTCGTTAAAATGGCTGGCAAATCAGGACTGAAATTCGCCATGGGGTATGCAATGCGAATAATTCCTTTCGTTCGGCTTTCTAATTGACTATTTTCTTTTTGGACAGATACAACGCGTCCCTTATGTTTCTTCAGTTGCTGTTGTTCCAGTTGCGGTAAGTCGGTCCATGATCCGACCGTCAAGCCAAGTGCGATGCCTTCTGCTTTTTTTTCTAAATTTTCTTCTATGCTATGGACTAAATAAGTCGCGATTACTTCACTCAATGTCTCCACCTCTTTAGGGAAAATAAAAAACCTCTTCACAAAAAAGAAGAGGTTAGTAGTTGAACTAACATCCTCTTATCTGTCAGCTACTGCTGCAAGAATTAGCACCGTGCCTACTCGCGTAAGTCGGTTGCCGGGTTTCATAGGGCTAGTCCCTCCACCTGCTCTTGATAAGAAAAATGTAGATATGATATTTTTTAAAATCTAAATTGGATTATGACAGGGTGCAAAATACTTGTCAACATAATTTTCTAACAAATTAAAATATACTGCTTTTTATGTGTGTGATAAAGTTATGCTATGTTTGCCGGGAAATAGATATGACCGTCCTAAGAAATAAATTTCAAACCGACAGCCGCTCCTAACACCATGGCAATAAACAGCATGCGCAACCATGTTTTAGGCTCCCCGTATAAAATCATGCCTAAAATCGCTCCACCTGAAGCACCAATACCTGTCCACACTGCGTATGCCGTACCCATCGGAAGGGTTTCCATGGCGAGTGCAAGGAACAGGAAGCTTGCCAAAAAGCTTGCGAACAATCCGCTAATGGACTTCCAATTGCGACTTTTATGCACTTGACTGATCATCGCCACACCTGTCATTTCAAACAATCCAGCAATGATTAAGAATATCCACGCCATTAGGATTCCACCTCTTCCTGTTCTTTTGTCACCAGCTTAAGCCCGACAACCCCAATTAACAGAAGTGCAATCAAGGCAATTTTTGCGATACTAAATGATTCCCCGAAAAAGAGGATATCCGCAATCACTGTACCAGCTGTACCAAGTCCGACAAACACTGCATACACGGTTCCAACAGGAAGTGTTTTCCCTGCCATAATCATTAAATAGAAACTCACTGAAATCGCAATTGCCGTGCCCAACCATGTCCAAATATCATCCGCATGCTTGAGACCAATTACCCAAAACACTTCAAAAAATGCTGCTATGAAGACTTTCATCCATTCTTTATTCATGAAAACATACTCCTTTTCCAAATCAAAATAAGCCCGAGAGATAAACGTATCATACGTCATCTCCCAGGCTTTTATCCTTCCGTGTATCTTTGCATGTGTGCAAAGCGTTTTCTCTTGGACCAGACCAAACCGGTTGTTTGCGGAACCCTAGAAAACTTGGCCGCCATTGTGAAAATGGCGCTTTATGAATTTATTAATTCCATGGCTAGAATAAACTATATTTTACAGAGAGTCAAACGATGCGCTCGCTTTAAAGAAACAGTTGTAACAATTGGAAGTAAATGTAATACTTAATGGTACTATATTTGGTTGTTGCGGAAGGAGAATCACAATGAAAACCTTCAAAAATAAGATGATTATTCTAATCATGTCCATCGTCATTTTCGTCATTTATTTTCAGATACTTGGATTTTTTGCAGGTAATCTACTTCCTATCTCTCCACTTGGTACGATGATTGGATTGATCATTCTTTTTCTTCTCATCCCGATTTCGTATCTGTCAGCGTATGGAGTGGTAAAAGTTATTAAAGATATGTAAATTCCCGTATGAAGGAGTTTTTAAACAAGAAAAAACTCTCCATAAGAAATGAGAGTAGTAAAGTGAATCAATTTATTTATTTATGATTGCGTTTAGTTAATTCCAAGGTGTCTGTGATGAATTTAATTGAGAAAATCTCTTTTCTTGTGCTCTTTGAGTGGACTTACTTATGAAGTCCATAAATCGCGTCAAAGATATTTTTTTCCAAGGTCTTCGTTGAATTTCCACGTTAATGACTCTCCTTTAAATCGCATTTTTTATTTTTCCTTTATCTAGCTTTTAGAGGTATTCGTTGTCGTTTATGAAATGGAAATGTGGCAATGGTTCCCGCGACTCCACTGATGGCTAAAAACGAAAGGATTGCGATAGGTAAAGCTTTCTTTTTCAAACGTGTTTGACTCATGTAGGACCTCCTTGGATTTGAGCTTGCACCTTTAGTGTAATAGATGAATATGAAGAGGATGTGAATAACTTGTTAAGACATTATTTAGAAAATGAACTTTTAATGTGAAGTTATAAGAAATCGACTGGTAACTTCTCCTTTTTCAAACGAATTTTGTTGGCTTCAATACAAGCACATCGAACTTTCGTGGTAAACTACTACTAGCATTTACAGTGTGAAACGAGGTTTTACTTATGATTCGAACATTTGGAGTTACCGTTGATAGCCAATTAGAAATGGACTTTCCTTTAGAAGATCTACATAAAAAGTCATTCGACTGGTACTGGATTGATTTTGACAAACCATCAGCCACTGAATGGGCTTTGCTTGATTCGTTCTTTCATTTCCATCCACTGGCGATTGAAGATTGTTTACACCGCTTGCAGCGCCCGAAAGTCGATTACCACGATGGATATCATTTCTTTGTCGTCCATACGCTGAATGAAGAGACACTCGAAGCAGAAGAATTGGATTTATTCGTTGGAAAGAATTTTGTTGTTACTTTTCATCATAATACCGTTCAAGAATTGGACTTGGTTCGAGAAAAATTGCAACGCGATGCCTCCTTCTGGGAACGTGGAGCGATTTATGCGATGTATCAAATTCTCGACAAAGTGGTTGATTCCTACTTTCCACTTGTGTACAAGATTGAGGACCATTTGAACGAAATTGAAGATCAGATGACGTTTGATATGAAGCATTTTTCGATGGATACTGTCTTTGAAATGCGCAGTGACTTGTTATGGTTGCGCCGAACGATTTTGCCGATGCGTGATTTGATGTACCGAGTTTTAAACTCGAGTAGTTTTAACCTTCAACAGCACGAACATTCCTACTTTGCGGATATTTCTGATCACCTCGTCAAACTGACAGAAATTGTGGAGTCAAACCGAGAACTTACAGCGGATATACGAGATAGCTATATGGCAATGAACTCCAATCGAATGAACCGAATCATGATGATTTTAACGATTGTATCCTCCATTTTCATTCCACTAACATTTGTAGCAGGGGTATATGGCATGAACTTTGAAAACATGCCGGAACTCGAGACGAAATACGGCTACTTTTTCGCTTTAGGCGGAATGGCACTTATCGGATTGTTAATGTTCGCCTGGTTTAAATACAAAGGCTGGCTGAATTTATTCAAATCATAATGAAAACCATCTCCCGAAAAAAAGGAGATGGTTTTTTATTTGATCGGTTTCCAGTTCATAAGTTCAAACAGGATTTCCCCATTGTAGTATCGAAAATAGAAATAGGATGAAGAACTCAATTTTAGAAAATTTTTGGGGAGGATTATAAGATGAAGGAAAAGTTACTAAGAGTAGGAACTACATATTTACCTGTTACCGACGTAGAGCTATCTTCGGAATGGTATGTACACAAATTAGGTGCTGAATTAAGCTATAAAGACAACGATAAAGCTATTCTTAATTTAGCCAACCAAAGTATATTCCTTGTTAAGTCTAGAGATAATCAAAGCTCGAACTTCTATGACATTAATGGGAATGAACATTTCTCTATTACCTTTGAAGTGAACGGATTATCTGCTTTAGAAAGTATACACAAGGATTTCAATGAAAAAGAAATAAGAATTGGCGATATCGAAAACCGCGGGCATGCAGGAAAAAACTTTGTTTTTTATGATTTAGATGGGAATAAATTTGACGTTTGGAGTGAATTAAGCAACATATTTAAAGAGAAATTCTTAACTGCTAAAAAGCTATAGAGTGATGGTGTTACAAGGCTTAACCCATTAACTTCACTTATTGTCCATAAAAAAAAGGAGCTTTACGCTCCTTAAATCGGCTGAATTATTCTTCGCCTTCTTCAGTGTTTTTGTTTTCAGAATCTACTTCGTCCTTCTGGTCACCATCATTGACACCATTATCCTGGTCAACTCCGTCACCACAACCTGCTAAACCACCCAAAACGATTCCACCTACTAGACTACTTGCTAATAATGTTTTTTTCCAATCTGCCATGTTAGTTTCCTCCTCATATTTTGTGTTAGTTGAATGTTTCTAATGTTCTAATTCAAATTTACCCCTATACAAAACATATAAACCTCATCCGTAAATGTTAATCGAAACAGTCATTTTTTCTTTCTTTATTAGACGAACAATAAAACAGCTCAGCAGATTCCTGCTGAGCTGTTTCTTTTATGCTTTTCCATCCGTCAGAAAAGGTTCATACATGGTAATGGCATGGTTTTCAGTAATGAACTCGTCATCGATTCGTTCTCCGAAACGGTTGAGTACTTCACGGTATATCGTGTTGTGACGTACGTACCCGCCCCATTGTTCTAATGTGAACCAATGCTCTTTTTCATAAACATTGTAGGTCGTCAAAGAAGGTTGTGTCGATCGCCATTCGCCTACCAAAGATTGATCGGTTACGTAAATGATTAGTTGGTAAGGTTCATTCGTTTCATTTTTAATCTGCAGGTCCAAATAGTTATATGCACAAGTTGCCCCGCTTCCAAAAGGTTGGCTGCGCTTGGAATCCGGAAATACATCGTAACTGTGACGGTAGCGTTCTGTTACAGTAAGTGGAGTATGCAAAGTCATCCAGTAAATCAGGTTGGATAATTGGCAAAGGCCACCGCCTGGACCAGATCGCACTTTCCCATAATGCAAAATCATGCCGTCAAGATAACCTTTCCGTCTCGTTGTTTTCCCAATTGTCTTCCAGTAGGAAAACGTTTCACCTGGCTGAACGACGATTCCACTTACTTTTTTAGCCGCAATCTTTAAATTCACGACTTTATTATATTGCAGTTGCATGTCCACGTCTTTTAACTGACGCAGCAACGGTGTCTTGTGTTTGAAAACTCGATATTCCAGTGATTCATTTCGCTTATTTTTTGCGTACTTTTTTTCATCCAGTACCCATTCAGCATATCGTTTCAGTCGATAAGCTTTAGTTCCCATCCATATACGGGAAGCACTTCTCTTTTTCGGTTTAAGAGATTGCAATTTAGTGCGCTCCTTTCAATTAGAAAATTAACCATCGTCATTAAATGCATATGAAAAGAACTTTCAATGTAGACACCTCAAAAATTGCAAATCATGACAACGTTCCCATCTGGATCTTGGATATTAAACCAAGCTTCTCTTCCACCTTTCGAGTCATTGAATCTTTATATCATTCTCCATAAACTAGGAGAATCCTTTTTATTATTACGATATGATGTTAATGAAGGTAAGGAGGATGAAACGAATGCAAGCACCCAAAGAGATATTGGCTGTATGGGGAAAATTTGACGACAAGCCTATGGATACGCTGATGAAACTATGGTGGTCCAAGCAATCAGGTGGTGGAGCACAGCGTCCTGTTTCTTTGATTAAGGAGCATTTCGAGCATTTCGGTGTCGCTGGGAATTGTGTAGACTTGTCGCTATGGTTAATTGAAGAATTCCGTGCTGCAGGTATTGAAGCTTATGGAATTACGAATGATGTCGATGCAGAACGGGCACATGTTGCTGTAATTGCGATAGATGGTGAAGGACATTGCTATTTGTGCGATCTCGGTGATCAATGGATTCAGCCAATCGCTGTGGATGCAGAACGGGTTAACCACCAAGACTATGTCAAAGGATTTTTTCCTGCTGCAAAAGTAAAACTCCGGACAGAACGATACAAGACCACCATTTCATATCAAAGGCCGAATGGGAAAGTATCAACTTCAGAATACGATATGACGCCACTCGATGATCATTTGTTGTGGGCCATTTCAGAGCGTGTGCAAAAAGTTTTCCGAAAGAAGCCGCTAGTTGAAATCAGGCTTCCTTTGGAAGAAGAGATCGTTCACTGGGAATTTGATGACTGGAGAAGTTTTTTAAGTACTTCACAGAAATTGCATGCGGAAGATTCCGATTTAAACTTGGAGGAATGGATTCAACGAATTAACTCGCGGACAGGCATGAAAGAAGAGTTTTTAAGGGATGCTTTGGGGTACTACAAAGCAATGGAGAGAGATTAAAAATCACACTTTGAGGAACCGTCATCTCAGGGACAAGTTAACTTGACTCTGAGACCTTTCTGAGCGATAAATGGTTCAGTTTGAGCGATAAACATCGCTGTTTGAGCGTTAATTTTTTCACAAACTTTCACATTACACAAAAAAGCTCACCCTCAGTCTGAGTGTGAGCTTTGCATTTATTAAAATTCAATGGTTTCAGGTGGTTTTCCACTTTTGTTCATAAGACGAATGCTTTCTGGTTTTACAACCAATATCACTAAGTTCGGGTCTTCTGGACCTTCGAACCAATTTTTCATATGGTCATTCCAAATTTTTTCTTTCAAACTTTCGTCTTTACTTTCACTTACTTTGCCTTCAATCTCTAGGAATGCATCCCCGAAGCCTTCTCCGTCATAGCCAATCAAAATATGTGTATATGGATTGGCTTCAATGTCTTCAACTTTATGCGTGTTTTTATTGGTTGGCGTATATAAAGTGAATTCTTCATTGAAGAAAGTCATGTATCTTGAGTGTGGTTTATTATTTTTAATCGTTGCCATCGTGCCGGTGCGACTTTCTTTTAAAATATTCAATGCTTGTTGTTTACTCACTCTTAATCAGCTCCTTTCCTGAAAGTATTCCTTTCAGTTCAGCCAATTAAACATGACAATGTGCTGTTATTCCGCTAAATATTGGTAAAGCATATCGTCATCAACATTCGCTTTTCCACGTCCATCTCGATTGTTTGAGACGAAGTACAACTCATCACCATTTGAAAATACATCTCTTATTCGTCCATAGCCCGTAATTTTATCCTCTAATTCACCAGATTCGGGATTAATGACGAGAATACCTTCTCCTCGCAAAGCTGCAACATACAATTTCCCTTTATGAAACGTCATGCCAGAAGGTGCCCATGTGATATTCGCACCTGAATGAAGCAATGGAGTCACATATCCTTCTCGCTCTTCACTTCCTTCAGTTAATGGCCAACCATAGTTACTACCTGGTTCGATTTTGTTTATTTCATCATTGGCAGATTGCCCATGTTCAGAAGCAAATAACACACCATCATCTGACCAAGCAAGGCCTTGAGGATTGCGATGACCTAAACTAATGGTTTCCCATTGATTGTTTGCATTTAAACGGAGGATTTTCCCGTTTTTAGAATCGGGCTCTTGGGCGAGTTGTGGATTTGACGCATCCCCAATCGTTGCATACAACAACTGATCAGGACCGATTTCAAGTCGACCTCCATGATGGACATTGCCGGTTGAGATTCCGTCTAAGTGTATGGCGTTTTCTTTCCAGACGTCACCTTCTAATTTCAATGTCACTATACGATTGAATGGACCGTTTCCCGCATCGTAATTGTAATAGGCAAATGCAGTTTTTGTTTCTTCGAACGATGGTTTCAGGACAAATCCAAGCAAACCCGCTTCCGAAACTGTCGCTAAAGGCGTGGAAAACTCTACTTTTTGATGTTCGACAGTGCCATCCGCTTGGATATAGGCAATCGTGCCGACCCGTTCTGATATGTAAAAGTCCTTCCCAGATTGGTTGATGGACCAAGGGACTTGAAGATTTGTAGCTACTTCTTTAATTAACTCTGGTTCTTCAGAGTTGTTTTGTTCAAATATTCCACACCCACTTAACAGAAGAAGGCATGAGGTGAAGATTACCCATCGCTTCATGACCAATCACCTCTTTACTCTTTCTTCACATTATACTGAAAATTTAGCCTTTTTATCTAGAGATTGGTTACGACAATTTGTATAATCAACGCTATCGTTACAATGCGTAATAAAGGTTTCACATATTCTTTTTTCAATTTACGAGCTAGATGCACCCCGATTTGCGCACCACTTACCGAGCCCAACAATAGTGCAATGGTTACCGCCCACATAATTTTCCCCGTCGCTATGTACGTTAATGCCGCACCGAAACAACTTGAAAAAATCGCAATACGGGCTAGTCCAACAGCCCGAATATAAGAAATGCCTAGATGAGATAGCACGTACATCATCAATGTGCCAGATCCCGGTCCAAACACCCCATCGTATAGACCGATGCCAAATAGACCGACCCCACTTTTCTTACTAACGACAAGCGGACGATTTCCTTCAAAATCACTCGATCCCATAAATGAAGTAAGCAATGCGAAACTCAGGAGGACAACGGCGATTATTGTCAACGTGCTTTCTGTTAGAAAGGACGCGATTAATCCTCCTGATATTCCCCCACCAAGACATAGCGGAACGATGATCAACGCTTCTTTGACGGTAACTTCTTTATACTTATAGATTACGATGAAACTAGATAAGGAGCTGACTGTATTCGAGACCTTGTTTGCGCCAATGGCTGAGTGTACCGGTATTCCCATTATTAACATGGCCGGTAAACTAATTAAGCCACCGCCTCCAGCCAAAGTACCCAGCACATTCGCAATCAAACCTATTAAAAATAACCAAATGTAATCCATGAGCTACCTCTTTATCAAGTTAGTATGTTTATGCGAGTTGGAGAAGGGTATTTTCATATAGTAATGAACTAGAAATTGTAAATAACAACAAAAAAGTTGCTCTCATTACTCGAGGGCAACTATTTTTATTTTAATAATGAATGAAATGTCTTCAAGAGCAATACTTGAAAACCATGTATCAACTAAACGAGAGCACCCAAAAATCTAAAATTTTCTTTTAATCTAATGCTCTTTTTAATCGTAAAGAAGTGTGAGAACTTGTCAATTCGGAATCATTTGCAGGCTCTTCTTTAACGAAAATGAATCCTTTTGCTTTATAAAATGGGATTCCTTTGTCATTTTTCTTTTCCACCGAAACCCACTGTTCCGTGGCATTATACTCTTCTTGTTGTAGTCGGGTATAAGCTTCCAGTAATTGTGATCCAATTTTCTTGTTCCGCTTCTCTGGATGCAAATAAAGAACGTAAATTTCTGCTATTTTGGAGTTGGTCATGCCCCCACCGATTGCCCCAACAATTTCCCCTTCAACCTCAGCCACATAGTAACCATTCCATTTTTTCGACAAATCACTGATTTCCTTCAAGATTCGTTTAGGAGTATAGTATCTATCAATGATATGTTCAATCTCTTGCTTCGTATATATATCCCCATATGTAAACCATTGACCTTTCGTACAGACCTTGGTAATTCCATCCTCATCCCCGGGCCTTGCTCGGCGTATGATTGTATCTGGTACATATAGATGCAGCGCATATTGCTGACCTTTTGAACCTATGTAACGACGTCCCTCATCTTTGAAACCAGCCTTTAAATAAACATGTCTAGCAGCTTCGTTGCGTTCATTGACCCCAAGTACCACTTCGTCGAATTGCGGAAAATGCCGATGAATAAAAGTTGGAAGAGCATGTATCGTTTTCACTGCAATTCCTTGACCTTGGGATTCCGGATGAATGGAAAATCCCCTTAATAAAATAGAATTCGGGTTGTCAGTATAAAAGAAACGGTCATTTCCGGTATCCAGGACAAAGAACCCAACGATATGATTCCCTTCCAAGATGGTGACGGGAGTTCTGGAATAATTGTCGTTTTTCAGCAGCTCTAATGGATGTGCCGTAAACTCAAGCTGGTCGGGAGGTAACGGGTAAAATTGGAATGCTTGTTGATGATCTGGATTATAAGGTACAAGCGTAATGCTTTGTGGCATGATGAAAATCTCTCCTTCTTAAGTTGTCGATCGAGTTATTTTATTGAACTCGATTTTAACGTAACCACGACTATTTCAGGCAAGTTAAACAGGCGTATCGGAATGACGCTATTTCCAAGTCCTCGACTGACAATCAATTTAGATGACCCACCTTCATGAATGCCTGCTGTATATTTTGGAAAGTAACCTTGACCAGGTGCAACAAGGCCACCAACGAATGGGATACGGAACTGACCGCCATGTGCATGTCCGGAAAACGTTATATCCATTCCTGCATCTATATAAGATTGAAAATCTTCTGGGCGATGGGCAAGGAGAATTGAAAAAGCGTCATTCGGAACATTGGAAGAATCAATCATTTGTGAAGCTGTCGCACCATTTAATGGGTCTTCTATCCCTGTTAAGGATATCGACATTCCGTCACGTGTTATGTTCACGGTTTCATTGGATAACACGTGCACGCCACGAGTGGTGAGTTCCTCTTTTATATGTTCCACATCATTCGTTGCCACTTCATGATTTCCTGTCACGTAGTACACGTTTGTTAATTCCACAATTTCCTCGATGAGCGCAAGACTGTTGGGTAAATCATAGCGATTGCTATCAATCAAATCCCCAGTAATGACAATCATATTTGGCCTTGCCTGTTTAATTTTATTCACTAACCGCTGTTGATTTTCACCAAAAGTAGCATCATGTAAATCTGAAATTTGCACAATCCGATATCCATCAAAAGATGAAGGAATCTCAGAAGATTCTACGGTATGATTCGTAACGCTGAGCCAGTTGTTATTCACATATAAGAAGCCAATCAGACAAGCGACGGCAATGATACCTTTCAATAGTTTTCGAAACATGTAAAACTCCTTTTAATAAGCAAGACCCACTCGAACGTTTATAAACTGAGGATCCAGCAATTCTTTGTAAGCGAACTCAGCAGTGTCCCCTACAGATATTTCAACGCCATCTTCAGGTAAAAAGTTCCGTTTGGTTCTCCACTGACCCGTCGCCTTTCCATCCGGTAAATAGGTTGGGCAGACAACTGTCCATTCCAGATTCGTTGCAGCAAGCTGTTCATAAGCCTTTGCATGCTCTTCTGCCGCAAAGGTTAAGCGACGTTTTGATTCAGTTGACTGAAAGCGGTACGCTTCAGGGTTGGTACGACTTTGCAAAATCCCTGCCGTGCCGATTGTGACGATGCGTTTTATTTCTTCTTTTTGCATGGCTTCAATAATAAGCGGGATCGCATCTGTCAGTGTTGTAGTTTTATCAGTACCAATTGCACTGAACACGGCATCCGCCCCTTTTATCGCTTCACTCACCAATTGTTGTTCTCGGATATCGCCTTCTAGAATCGTTAAATTTTCATGAGGCGTTAGTTTGGATGGTGTGCGTACAAGGACCCTCACAAGATGACCGTCTTCGAGAGCACGTTGTAAGATTTCATTTCCTACACGACCTGTCGCACCAAATATCGTAATGTTCATGGAGATTCCCCCAACTATCGTTTTCTTTTAGCATAAAGGAATGCGAATGGTCTGGCTAATGATTCAACCAAGGTAGTCTCTAACACTGTATACGGAAGCCCAGCGTTTTATAACGTGGTACAACTCAGGCTTTTTCCGAAGGTCTAAATTTTCGTAATCCAGGTCTTAATCAAACGGCATGGCAGAATCACTACTTTTCTACCTGATACCCGTTATTTAGGCGCTACAATCTCTAATTTTATCCGGTCCGGATCTTCAAAAAATACAGCGTACGTATGATTGCCTCCTGCAAAGGGATGACGATCTTTATATAGAATGTTTACGCCACGGTTTATCAATTCTTCCGTCAGAGCATCAACTTGCGCACGGGACTCCCCATGAAATGCGAGGTGGTTTAAGCCTGTACAACCTCGGTGGAATGACGCATCCGCATGCTTCTCCTCTGTTTGTACAAAAACTAGATATGTATGATTGACCTTATAACTAAATCCTTTATCCCATTGTTGATAGAGTTCATAGCCTAGCATCGGCAATAGAAAGTCATAAAAGGCGCGGGATTGCTGTAAATTGGAGACATTCATTTCTACGTGATGTAACATGCTTATCCTCCTTTTTCGAGGGCGTATTCGTTCGATTAACAAAAGCTATAACGCCTCGTTCATTTCTTCTGACCATTGAATCCACCATTGATGAGGCAATTCTACTTTAGTGAGGTCCAAGTCCTGCAATATCTTAGACGAATAAGTATGAATTAAAAACAAATCCCATTGGGCTTCAATGTCTGTCGCAACCCACGCAGCGAGGGTTTCAAATTCATTCAACTCTTCTCGTTCGTCATCATCAAAAAACATAGTTAAGTTATCACACCACTTACTAAAATCAAATTGTGAAAAACTGTTTTCTTTATTACATACCTTATTTAGTAAGTCCTTTAAATTTGCAGGTGTATAAGCCAAAGTGATGCTCGTTTCATTCCAATTCCAATTCACTTCTTCACCCCCTGATTTTGAATTCATCCTTTATTATCAAACTTTCGAGTCTTTCCTAAAGAATACCACAGCAGGATTTCCACTCGTTCTGTCGAATTGAAAAAGGAGGGATTGGAGGAATTACATATGAAAAATTTATCGATTGAGTCCATTGGTCAAATTGCTGTCAATGTAAAAGACGTGTCTCGAGCTGTCGCTTTTTACAGAGATGTAATCGGCTTGCCGTTACTGTTCGAAACAGATGGACTGGCGTTTTTCCAATGTGGAGAAACACGTTTGTTATTGAGTTTGCCGGAGAAGAAAGAGTTTGACCACCCAAGCTCCGTGCTGTACTTCAAAGTGAAAGAATTGAATTCAACAGTGAGCACCATGAAAGAAGCGGGAGCAGATTTTATTGATGAACCCCACATGGTTGGAAAAATGGGCGATATTGAAATCTGGATGGCTTTCTTCAAAGATGGCGAAGGCAATACACATGCTGTTATGAGTGAAATTTAAGCAACGAACCCTTCCAAAGCTTCAGCGTGGAAGGGTTTTTCTTTTCAAGAGGAGGCGTAGCCTTCTCCCATTTAAGGTTTTGTCCATTCAATATGAGTTTTCGTCCAATCGGAGCAGGTTTAATGAGATGTCCATTGTATAATTGCTCTAACAATTGAGAACAAAAAACTCAATCACGCTTCAATTTTCATCAGATCCAACGGCGTGACAATACCGACCAGCCCATCTTTGTCCGTAATCAGCAATGCTTCGAGTCTTTTTCCTTTTGCCATTGCCTCTTTAAAAAGTTCTTCCGCTTCAAAAATCGACATCTCTCGTGAGACGAAAAGATGATTTTCTTTMTTTTTTTCATGTTGAAGAGTGGATTCGATAGTCATTTCCCAGGAAATATCCTCTTTTTCGACATGGTTTGCAAGCCAGAAGGTAATTCCCACCGCAGTTAATAGGCCTACAAAAACATTACCTTCATATATGGGTATTTGGGTAAATTGTTTATCTCTTATCATGACTAAGGCATCAAGTAACGTGTCTTTCGCTTGGAGTGTGCTTACTTTTCGTGCAAACATTTCCCCTACGGTAACTGGTTTTGCCAGTGCTTCATCAATTGCTTCAAGAGCTTGTACAATTTCATCATGGGGTTCAGCAATGGCATACTCTGTTGAGGTTTGATGATGGACGATGGCATTTCGCAGTGTGGCATATTCTTTTAAATCCTCTTCAAATCTTCGGACAACGGCATTCTTCCGTTTCGAAAGCTCAACTAATTTATAAAATGACAGATGATCATTGGTGCCAATAATGTCTTTCATCGATTGTTCAATGCGATGAAAAGCCGTCAAAAAGCGATTGGAATTTCGAATTGATTGCTCAGCCTTTTGTGTTTTATCCATTTTTCATTCCTCCCGTTCGCAACTCTTTCTACATAGTTTGCTTATTTTCCTGTCGTTCTATTACAATTACTGTAAGAAGAGGTGTTGAAATTGGAAAACCTATTAAATTGTCCTTATTGCAATCCGCAAAAGGATTCTGAACAGCGTATTGTGTTTGAAAATGAATATTGCCAGTACTTACAACATCCCAAACACCAAACCATTTTAGAAGGCAGTGGACTAATCGTTCCAAAAATCCATCGACAAACGGTTTTTGATTTAACACAGGAAGAATGGAACGCTACATATGAATTGATGCAACAAGTGAAGTCCTATGCGGACGAGAACTACTCACCAGACGGATACACACTAGGCTGGAATGTTGGAGACGCTTCAAACCAATCTATTCCGCATGCGCATTTTCATATTTTGCCTCGTTTTGCAGACGAACCTTATGCTGGAAAAGGCATTCGTGCATGGTTCAAATCGGAAGAAAATCGCAGACCCGGAAAATAACATGTATATCGAAATTTTCTCGAATGGTCAGGTTGGAAATTAATAAATGGTCAAAATCCCCTTCGAGTCAGAAACCACTTCACACTCGACAAAAACCGTTACACGACTGATAAAATACAAAACCCATTTTATTAAAATACATATTTCACTCCTGTATGAGCAACCTAAGCTGAAAACAAAAATCAGGTGAAACAGGAGGTAAAAGTTTGTATATGAAATCTATATTATTAGTCGTTCTGGCTATGTTTATGCTTGCTGGTTGTGGAACGGATAAAGGTACTTCCATCGGTACTCAACAGGGGCCAAGTGATCAAGATAAAGACTTCGTACCTGGAGAGAATAAAACAGATGGTGAAGAACCAACGATGGACAAATCAGATATACCAGATGCTGATGGTGCAGCTGACAATAACGACCAAAAATAAGCCTACAAAAAAATCCCTCTCCATTTTAATTTGGAGAGGGATAACTTTTACACTTTTGTTTTTGATGCGTTGCGTTTTGACATCCATACACCAAATATCATCAAAGCGATAATAGCAACAATCGTGATCACCATGCTCCACCAGAAATCGCCTGAGTCTGGTGAACCTGTCAACCACTGCGTTGCATAAATAGACAGCTTCCAAGGCGATATGGTCCAGTACGCTCCAAGTAAAGAGTCTACAATCTGAACAAGTAAGACCAGCAATAATGATACACCTGCAGCGCCACCTGTAGGTAACCACGCACTCATAGCCAAAACGATTGTCACGACAAATAAAATCCATACACTATAAGTGCCTGCAAAAGCTAAGAAATCAGCTGCTTCGATTTTGCCGAATAACAACCCTGTGTAATACCAGCTCGTCAACAATCCTAGCCATACGCTCACTAGCGCAATGAAGCCTACAACTTTCCATTTGCTCAAAAAGTAATTTATATAAGAAATCGGTCGTACGTAAATAAGCGTTCCTGTTCCATTTTTACGCTCGCGGGAAATGGTACCCATGAATGCCAATACTAATACGAGCATGCCGATGAATTGGTATTGCCCCATTGTCGCCATGATGACTTGAGCGGGCGTGAAATCCGGCATTGGGAAGACGGAGCCTTCAGGCATATTCCCTACCGCGTCAAGTATTTGCGGCAAATAGTAACTTGTCAGCGGCTCGGACAATCCGAAGAAAATAAAGACTAGAGGTACCCATAAAAATTTATAGTTGCGTGTATTTTCACGCCACTCTTTTTGAAAAAGTACGATTAATTCCCTCATGCCTGCCCCGCCACCTTCATAAAGATTTCTTCTAAGTTCGCTGTTTGTCGCTCCGCTTTCTGGACATCCAGTCCACTTTCCGCCAACGACTTCAACACTTCCGCCATTGTCGGCAAACCTTGAGTTATGTGAATGGTACCGCAAGTGCCTTCTACTTGTACTTTCCATGGAGCACTTTCTGAATAAATGAGGGCATCTTCTGCTCGGCCAAATTCCAAGCGGTATCTTGGTTGATCATATTTTGCACGCACATCGCCAATCGAACCTTGTTCGACCAATTGTCCTTTTCGTAAAAACAACAATTGATCCGTCATTTCTTCCGCATCATTTAAAATGTGTGTCGAGTACAAAATGGTCATGTCTTGTTGCAAGCTTTTCAATAGATTCATAATCTCGCGTCTTCCAACGGGATCCAGCGCAGATACGGGTTCATCCAATAATAAGAGCTTTGGTTTATGAACAATGGCCTGTGCTAATCCAAGACGTTGTTTCATTCCGCCAGAGAAAGTGCCCGTTTTTTTCCGTAGTGCGTCTCCAAGTCCTACGAACTCCAGTGTTTTTTGTGCTTCAAGCTTGGCAGACCGTGAGTCCATCCCACTTAATTTCGCCGCCATTTCAGTAAATTCCAGTGCTGTCAGCCACGAAAAGAATTGTGGATATTGAGGCAGGAAACCAATATGTTTTCTTACGTCCGCATGTTTTTCCCCATTCAGTGAAATGGTACCGGATGTTGGTTGTAATAACCCACCAAGCATGGATAAAGTCGTCGTTTTACCGGCTCCATTTGGTCCGATTAATGCCGTAGATGTGCCTTCTCCCAGCGCAAAAGTCACATCATTTACAGCTCGCTCTGAGCCGTATATTTTCATTAAATGGTTAGCTTCTAAGATTGTCGTCATGCTTGTTTTCTCCCTGCAATAAAGTATGTAATAGGTCCAAAAATACTAATGAAAATAATAACCAGTACCCAGACCCATTTAGGTCCGTTTGTTTGATGTATTTTTGCTAAATCGATGAGTGCAACTACCAGTAAAATAAATTGAATGATAAATATCGGTGTGATAATACCCCAAGGCACCCCTTGTAATTCCTCCATTTTCTCCCACTCCTCTTTATTGCAATGTTAAAACGAACACGATACTTCCTATTAGTAATAGTAAGGAAATCCAACTGGTTTTGTGACCGAAATTGATGGTCCAGCCAATCCCAAAACGTTTTTCCACCATTATGCTCGGATCGTTCTTATTCACATAAAACATTCCGAATTTCCAGTATCGATCGTCATCTTGATCGATTACCCCTTCTAGACTTTCATCCGGGTGTGATACGACTATTCTGGTGCCACTTTGCCCTACTTTAATAGCGTAAAATAGGACGGAACCTAAAATAATGACCAAGAAAGCGATGGTGGAAGCAAGTGTTACTGAAGTTGACATGGTTTCAGGAAAAATAATGGTCAGCTGTAAGTACCCCATCAACAACGTCATCGAAATGGTCACGACAAACAATAACCAACTTGTATATTTACGGAAAGCGAGTTGTTGTTCTCGGGAACGTTTTTTATTTTTTACCTGAATTTTTGCGCCTGATTGCTTCATGGCCCCATTGAAAAAAAGCAACATGCCTTGAAGCACGAGTGTCAGGAATGGCAACGAACTAACTGAAAGCCAACTTTTTTCAGTAAATGCATCCGCTTCCCCATTCGGACCCCAGTGCGTCGGAAGCTGGTCAGGTATCAAATCATATTGGGTTAATCCATAAACACTTAGACTGACGGTCAAAAGCATCGGCAAGATAAAATACATGTTGGGCAACAGTTTCAGTTGCTCACGAAACTGCAGGTCTACCACTTTCCGCTCAACTTGACCTGCTGTCCATTTTTCATCTTTCTTCCAGTTAGCTAATGCAATATGATTTTTTGCATATAACCCCATCGGCAGAACCAATGCACCTATTTGTGCAGCTAATCCCCAAAATACAATTTGTTGCTCCTGTGGACGGACGATTAACACCCCGCCAATGAATAGGACTAGAACAACCACACCACATAGCAAAACCAATTGTGTGTAGCGATTTTTCATCTTCATAAGACGCGGGTCTTTTAAGTGCGTATCCGGGATATACACGCCAAACGCTTCACTTTCCTTCAGAAACTTCGGTAAAAAGGCTTGAATGGCAATGTTGAACATTAATAGGACGATAAAAATGATTGCTGACATTACTTAACCTCCTTCAAATCCAAAATAATTTCTTTCACCAGTAACTCAATGTCCTCTTTAGACAACTGAAGACAAAGTGCTTCTGCTATGATTGGGCGTAATTCTTTACTCAGTCGTTGGCGATCGGAAGCTGATGCTTTCCGTACACCTTTTTCATGAATGAATACACCTTTCTTCGGTACAATCTGAATAAATTCCTTCTCTTCCAAGTAGTGATAAGCTTTATTTACCGTATGCATGTTCATGCCGAGATCAGCTGCAAATGAGCGTACAGATGGCAAGGAATCTCCAGGTTTCAAAGACCCCTTTGCTACCCCTTCAATAATTTGCTGAGCCAATTGCAAGTAAATCGGTACGGTCGATTCCGGTTCAATCTCAATAAACATATGCGACCTCCCTTTGTTCTATTCTTAGTAGAACAGTCTTGTTATATACAATATAGAACAGAATTTGCTGATTGGCAAGTATTGATATTCACTTTATTTACAATCCTTTTTTCATGCGTTACAATGAAGCCGTTCTTGAATATATAAAACTGCATACGAATTTGCACTAGGGGTGCTATAGTTTGGCTGAGATGAGAGCATTTGCTCCGATCCCTTAACACTCGATCCAGGTAATACTGGCGTGAGGAAGTGCGGTGACCTTTGCCCAACTTTTTTTCTTTTTGCGCAAACCAGCTGCATTCCAAGTCGAATGCAGCTTTTTTATGTTCAATAATAGGTGCCTGGCACTAAAAAAGGAGGAAAAAGAGATGTCGAATGAGTTTAGTTGTGGGATTAGTCCAATCGTTGGCTTACGGTTTTCGATTCACCCGATGGCGGACAATTTTATTGAAATTATTAAAGGGGCTTTGCGTGAAGCAGATACCTCAAATGTATGGATGCATACCGACGACGTCAGTACGGTGATGCGTGGGAAGCAAATGCATGTATTCGATACAGCGAGAGCCATCGTATTGTATGCAGCAAAAACGGGTGCCCATGTCGCCTTTAACGGAACCTTTTCGATTGGCTGCCCAGGGGATTCTGCAGGCGATGTTTATCTGGAAAAAGATGATGTTCTGTTAAACCATCCTCAAATTCGYGAAATCAAACAATATGTATCATCACAATTTGCTCTGTATCCGATGAATAACCCCGATTATATGTCGGTTATTTATCAGGAAGTGGCACGTGCAAAAGAATATGGGGTGTTCAATGATTCCATGCATTATGCAAGTGGACTTCATGGGGATATTCACGATGTATTTGCATTCCTTGAAGATTCTTTTACACACGCTCGATCGGAACAACATAAACATTTGGTCATGACTGTTAACATGAGCATCAACAGCCCTTCTCACAAAGGAGATGCGTAATATGTTGAAGTCCTGGAAACTGAAAGAAGTTGTGTTGCTATCCGTTTTTGCAGTTGTCTTTGCCGTCGTTTATTTGCTGTTTGTTCAAGTAGGAAACATTTGGGCTGGAGTGATTGGACCTATTGCATACGAGTGGATCTTTGGGATTTGGTTTATTGTGTCGATCATTTGTGCATACATCATCCGCAAACCGGGTGCCGCTCTTTTGTCTGAAACCATGGCAGCGACTATTGAAGTGATGATCGGTAATGCGGTGGGACCACGTTTGATTTTATCTGGACTAGTCCAGGGGCTTGGTGCAGAAGCTGCTTTTGCCGCGACAGGTTACAAACGCTATGACTGGTGGGTGCTTTGTTTAGCGGGGATTGGTTCTGCAGTCTTCAGTTTTGCCTATGGCTTCTTTGTATCTGGTTACGCAGCGCTTGACCCTTCACTGCTTCTCTTGATGTTCACACTTCGAGTGATGAGTGGTGCCATCATCGCTGGTTTAGGCGGAAAGTATGTATCCGATGGTTTACTGGCAACAGGGGCTCTCCGTGGATATTCGATTTCTCGCAATACATCAAAGAAACACAAGCTGAAGGGTGAGTCCATTGGGTAAAGCTTTCACGAATGAATCACCAAGTGGCATCTCACAAGTGATTGACTTCAGAGGAGTCACGTTTCAATTTCCAGAAGATGACTCGCCAGTTTTTACAAACATTTCATTTTCGATAGATGCTGGCGAACGTGTCGTCTTATATGGTCCGAGTGGCTGCGGGAAAAGTAGTTTACTGTATTTAATGAACCGTTTGTACCCTGCCAATTGTGACGGAGAGCTAAGTGGTTCGGTTGTCCTCTTTAATAAAGACACCAGTAGTTATGTCGCTGGGGAAATTAATCGGAGAATCGCTACCGTCTTCCAAGATCCGGATACACAATTTTGTATGCCTACAGTTGAACAAGAAATGGCTTTTACGTTAGAAAATCTGTACGTCAATCGGGCAGAAATGGAACAGCGAATCACATCAACACTTACCCTAACCGGTCTTTCTGAAATCCGGCATGCAATGATTCAAACGCTTTCCGGAGGAATGAAACAACGACTTGCAACCGCTTGTGCATTGTTAATAGAACCGCAAGTGCTGTTGCTCGACGAGCCGCTTGCTCATTTAGACCCTCTGACCGCACAACAATATGTGGAGTGGTTGGATGCATTGCAATTATCCAATGGATTCACGATCGTGGCGGTTGAACACCGTCTCGATTTGTGGGGTTCATTTTTCGACCGTGCCCTTCTCGTCACATCATCCGGGGATTTCCATGTCGAAAAGCATCCGACGAGATTTCCAATTCGTTTTCCTTCACGTACTTCGACTATTCAAGAAGGTATAACGTTGGAAGCGAGAAATGTCAGTGTGAACATTTATGAAAAACGTTTATTACATGACGTTTCCCTCCGTTTGCAAAAAGGTGAAATCGCCGTCCTTGCAGGTCCGAATGGCAGTGGAAAATCCACTTTCCTGAAAACCATATGTGGTATTTTGAAAAAATCGGCAGGGTACATCGAAAGTGGAAAAACGTTTCCAGGGTACGTTCCACAATCGCCAGAGCATTTATTTGTTACTCAACAAGTAGGACAGGAGATTTCCTTTTCAAATTACTCTACCAGCGATGAAATTGAGGATATTATGCAACGGTTACGACTAGCCGAAATTCACGATGCCCACCCTTTTGCAATCAGTCATGGACAAAAACGACGTGTGGCAATTGGAGCTCTGCTAGCAGATAAGCGACCGGTTCTATTATTAGATGAACCTACATCTGGACAGGATTCAGATGCTCTTATCGAATTGTTTCATTTACTCGATGCTC
This sequence comes from Paenisporosarcina sp. P4_D4, assembly GCF_056401835.1. Lineage (NCBI taxonomy): Bacteria > Bacillati > Bacillota > Bacilli > Caryophanales > Caryophanaceae > Paenisporosarcina > Paenisporosarcina sp. P4_D4. The sequence goes on from NZ_JBFUIO010000013.1 coordinate 34,778, forward strand.
GTGCCAAAGAAGGGTTCAGCGTATTGATTGTGACACATGATATGGCGTTTGCTGAAGCCATCGCGGACACCGTTTTCTTATTAAATAACGGTGAATTAACGGGGCGTTATGAAATTGACCAATTGTGGCAGCAATCCGAATTATTAAAACGTCATCAATTACTTTCTCCGATAGGAGCGGGTTCATATGTCTAGTCGTACTTGGTTACATGAAATGAATCCTGCTTTGAAGTTTATGTTAGTCATTGTCTCTATGTTGACTTTGGCGTGGTTTTTCAATCCATGGACGCCTTTTCTATTATTTATCGGTGTTATTTTTGTTCAAATATCGTTCAGTCGAGTAAATTGGAAAGTTTGGATTTTATTCATGATTCCAATAGGCTTTACTGCTCTCGGATATTTATGGACGACAGTGCTCTTTGCGGCTGATACAAGTGGTGACGTCATTTGGGCATGGCATGGATTTGAAGTGACGGATAAACAGTGGCATACAGCGTTATCATTGGCGTTTCGTGTTTTCGCTTTATCCTCACTGTCTTTGTTGTTTGCATTAACAACAGATCCAGTTAAATTTGTGATGAGTTTAATGCAACAATTAAGACTGTCACCAAAACTTGCATACGGTGTGATGGTTGGATATCAGTTTTTGCCTGTCGTGAAGGATGAGTTCATTCAGATTCGACATGCACATCGATTGCGAGGAATTGGTCAGGAAAAACATGCTTGGCAACGCCTCTTAAGCATGAAAAGGCTATTGATTCCACTGCTTGCGAGCGCTGTTCGTCGAGCGGAACGGACGGCATTCGCCATGGAAGCAAGAGGCTTTACAGGTGAGCAGCGTTCCGTTTATTACGAACCAATCACCATCGCTGGCCGTGATTGGTTACTGGCTATCATTATGATTGGTATATTAATAGGCAGTAGTGTCACTGGCTTCCTTTTGAGCTGAACCAAAAAATCTCCCTTTGACAAACGTTGTCATGGGCGATTTTTTATTATATTTGCAATTCACTGAGTCGTGGCATTGCAGTCAATGCACCAGCTTTTGTAGCAGCTAGGGCTCCAAGATGATTGGCAAAAGCCGTACATTCAATAAGGGATTCCATCGTTGTCGGCAAACCATTGAGATGGACATAGCGCAATACGCCTGCCATAAAGGCATCTCCAGCTCCGGTCGTATCGACAGGTACCACTGGTTCTACCGGAACATGCTGGAGTTCTCCATCCAAAACGGCATAAGTCCCTTCCGCACCGGCTGTTATTAAAATGATGGGGATATTCAGCTTGGCGATTGCTGCAAGTCCTTCTTCCATGGTAGTCGTTTCAGTTAAGAACGTTAACTCTTCTTCCGTGAACTTCAACAAATCTGCGTCTTTGAAAAATGAAGAGATTGTTTCGCGGCATTCGGTTTCACTATTCCAGCGTAGCGGGCGGATATTGGCATCAAAAGACAATAAAGCTCCGTGCTTTTTCGCGTATTCTACTGCTTTGCGGGATGTCTCCAATGCCTTCGGTTGAAACAATGTACCAGAACATAAATTTAAAACAGATGCTTTTTCAAATGCCTCTTCTTTCAAATCCTCATCGCCGACTTGAATATGTGGTGCATCGTCAATATATTGATGAAAAATTCGATCATGGTCTTCCGTTAAATGCACATACACTCCACTCACCCGTTTTTCAGGTTCTACTTTGGCAAAGTCCATGATGACTTCTTCAACTTCAAGTTCACCTCGTACAAACTCAGACGTTGCATCATCACCTGTAATGGTAATAAATGCTGAAGGTACGCCAAGCCTAGCAACACCTACTGCTACATTAACGGTAGCCCCTCCCAAAAACATTGAAAATGATGTGTTCGTTGAATCGGTTGCAATATAGTCTACAAAAGCATCCCCGTAAGTGAGGACGTGCGATTTATGTGATTGAGTCATCATCCATCCTCCTTCTATTTAGTAGTATTAGATTACCATGAACGGCGTTGTAGAGGGAACATGTACATTTTGGTATAGTTGAAGGAAGGAGTTGAGTTTCATGACCATACATATTCGAAAAGCAAGACCTGAAGATGCTGAAAAAGCCGTTCCACTCATCATCGATGCGATTGGCGACATTGCCGAGCAAATGACTGGCGAAAAGGATGCCGAAGCAGTGACAGAACAGTTAATCCACTTATTTCAGCAAGAAGACAATCGACATTCCTATTTAAATACGGTAATTGCCGAACAACAAGATGGGATTACTGGAGTGATGGTTCTATATTCAGGAACCGACGCCATTGAAATGGATGCGAATTTAGTAACATGGTTACGCACGAAAACAGGAGAACCAATCGTTATTCCACCAGAGGCACGTAAAGACGAATTTTATATTGATACCGTTTGTGTAAACCCCGATTTCCGTGGGCAGGGCATCGGCAGTATCTTATTGAAGCACGCAGAAGAAGTCGCACGAAAAGAAGGTTTCTCTAAAGCCGCACTTAATGTGGAGTTGGAAAAGGAAGCAGCCATTCGGCTATATGAAAGAATCGGTTATCATATTGCTGAACCGTGGGAAATCTATGGCGGTGCCTTTCATCACATGGTGAAACCTCTTTAGGACAAACCATTCTCTAAAAAAACGCCCGGCCTTTTGTAGGCTGGGCGTGATTTTGTTACTGGGCTTTTGAATGAGTGCAATGATTTCATAATAATAAGAAGAAACTCTATTTTTATAGAATATTTTCTTTCCACTTTATCCGATACTTAAACAAAAGCAGTGTAACATATAAATTCCCAGTTCTGTCACAGCTGTATAAGCTTTTTTTTGCTACAATGACATCAACGAAACGAAATGAGGCGTATGACAAATGAAACGATTTTTAGCAATTGGATCAATGCTCGCTGTTCTTACTCTTAGTGCTTGTGGAACAAATGACGAACATGAAGGACATAACGCAGCAAAGACAGATGAAGTTCCAGAAATAGTTGAAGTCGATTTAATCGTACCTGAAACAGTTACTGCCGGTGAAAAGGTAGTAATCGCTGCTGCAGTCACACAAGACGGAGAAATTGTGGAAGATGCGAATGAAGTAAAGATTGAGGTCTTGAATTTAACTTCTGGCGAAAAAGAAATGATTGTTGCAACATTAAATGAAGACAAACAGTATGCAATTGACTATACATTTAAGACAAATGGGACGTATGATATTACATCGCATGTAACAGCTCGTGATATGCACATTATGCCTACAAAACAAACAACGGTGACCGGTGGCGAAGAAACGTCAAGCAAAGCGACCGACACTTCGACTGAAGGAAAAGCTCATGGCGGCGATAGCCATCATAGTCACGGTGCAACGATTGATTTCGCAGACGGTTCTGCGACTGTTGGTGAAGCGGTAATGTTAATTGCCAATGTTTCTCTATCGGATGCGCCTCTTGAAGGAGCACGCGTACGATATGAAATTTCACGTAGTGATGACGACCACCACACTTGGCTCGAAGCCCCTGAAAAAGGCGCAGGCGTGTACCAGACAGAATTCACCTTTACAGAGTCTGGAACTTACGAAATTCAAGTTCATGTAACTAAAGGCGACGATGTGCACGACCATGTGGTAAAAACGTATACAGTGAAATAAGATAGACGCAATCCTGTAAATGGATTGCGTTTTTTTTTACAATGAGGCTATCTTAAAGAAATTTATCTCGCTTTATTCAACTAAAGAAAGCTTTTCTTGAATATCAGCGAGACACTATCATGGCTCTATTTTCTTTTTGAACAATAACTGAGCCAACAAAAAAGAGGAGCGCCAATCTGGCCTCCTCTTTCCTTCTTTCTCTAAGGACTGCATGGAACGCCCTTTTGTGATAGAAGAGCTTGATGTTTTCGGTCTACTATTTCTTAGCTGGTTTAATGGCGAATGTAACCGCTACAAACAACGCAAAGCTTAAGAGTAATGTACTTCCACCCACAATGTAGAAAATCAATGAGAATGTTTCAGGTATTCCAAGAGGTTGCATAAATTGAAGCCACATTCCTACTGTTAATCCGATAGCTCCTAAAATGGCTGACCATGCATGAACGACGACCAATTTCGGATATTTCACTTCAAACAACTTGTAGAATACACCCCAACTAAATACGGATAACCAACCCACCAGCAAAATATGTGCATGAATCGGCTTGAATGCGTACGACCCCGCTCCCGCCATATGCGAGCCGATATAGGCGCCAATAATCCCAAAAATTGCGGCAATCCGGATTAAACGAATACTCCATTTTTCTTGCATATTATTTCTACCTTTCTTCTTTTAAGATGAGTTCATCTTACCACACGAAGATGAACATAACGTGAACTTGGTATTACAGTTTTGGAAGAATGATTTGAATGGTGGTTCCTTTATCAATCTCACTATTGATTGACACTGCTCCTTTGTGACGTTTCACGACCTCACTGACAATTGCCAGTCCAAGCCCTGTACCTTCCTTAGCTCGAGTCCGGGAGAGATCGGCTCGGTAAAACCGGTCAAAAGCTTTTTCTGCTTGTTCATCGGTCAATCCAATCCCTGAATCTTCTATTGTAATAGCAACTTCCTTCTCCAACTCAAATCCTTTAATGTGAATGAATCCATTTAAACGGTTGTATTTTACTGCATTGGTGATGATGTTTTCCCATACTTGCATCAATAATTCCGGATTTCCGTGTGTAAGCAGGGGTGGCATATCTATCCGAACATCCAGCTCCAACTCTTCAAAACGCCATTCATTTTGACGAATGGACCTTTCAATTTGCTCTTTAATAGAAACCCTCTTATAAGTGGGTTGATACGATTGATGATCTAGTGAAGTTAAATACAACAGCTGCTTTGTTAATGCTGACAATCTCCTACTCTCTAACTCCACGATTTCAGCATATTGAAGTCGTTCATCTTTCGGACAAGATGGATTTGCAAGTAACTGCGCATATCCTTGGATGTTCTGTAAGGGTGACTGGAAATCATGTGAGACATGACTTATAAAATCTTTTCGTACTTGATCATTCTCTTTCAAACGAGTGGCCATGATTTGAAAACTTGCAGCCAGCTGTCCGATTTCATCCCTACTTGAAACAGCAATGGGCTCATCAAAGCGTTCATTCGCTATTTTATTCGTTGCTTCTGTTAACAAGGTGATGGGTTGAATCATCTTTCTCGCGACAATTATCATCGCAAGTAAACTAAACACGGTCATGGATGTAGCCAGCCCACCCAGCAGAAGGTGTACTTCCGTAAATAACATTTTGATATTTGGGCGAATAAACAGTGCATGATTCTCCCCTTCATAAACAAATGGAACGCCGACTGTATTGGTCAATTGATTTGAAAAGAAGCCGGTAACAAATGTTTCTTTCGGAAAATCTCTCATGCCGTGATAAATTTCGCCTTCAAGTACCCCTTCTTTTACTTTTGCAGGCAAAGTTGATTCACGAAATGGACCACCATGAAAATCAGCTTCACCCGCTTCATTTACAACGTACAATTGGTATCCGACATCACCAAATACCTCGATTGATTCAGTTAAAGGGACGCTTGGATTGCGTTCAATGAAAGCTGCCATGTCTTGTGCAATCCCAACATTTTTGGCGTCATTTTGTTCTTTTAATTGTTGATGGTAATACGTATTGACCAATAAAAACCCAAGGGTGGCACTTCCAACCATGATGGCGACTGTCACAAGGAGAAACTTGCTATACAAAGATCTCATGTTTGAGCCTCCAACTTATAGCCAACCCCACGTACTGTGCCAATCTTCACATCTGAGACAAATCCCTCCAAGCGTTGCCGTAATCGTTTTATATGTACACTCAATGTCTGTTCATCACCTTCATAATCGTATCCCCAAACTTGCTCCATCAGTACACTTCGTGTAAATACAGTGCCTGGATTGGATGCGAGCAAAGCAAGCAATTCAAATTCTTTTAAGGGCAGCCACTTTGTTTCAACTCCATTTGAAATATCGAGTCGCTTTCGATTAATCACAAGTGACCCAACCTGCATGCGTATTTCATTTGGCTTGGCGCTCCTTCTTAACACAGCCCCTATGCGGAAAAGGAGTTCCTGCGGTTCAAACGGTTTAACGACGTAGTCATCAGAACCTGCAAGAAATCCTTTTTCTTTATCTTCAAGCAAATTTTTGGCTGTTACCAATATAACGGGAATATCAAATTCATCCCGAATCTTTTTTGTTAACGCGAAACCATCCATGCCGGGCATCATCACGTCAACGACAACCACATGTGGCCACACTCGTGGAATTAACGTAAGTGCACTCTCTGCATCCAGTGCTTTTTCTACTTTATATCTCGCTTTGCTTAAATGGATACTCATAAGCGCTAAAATATTTGGATCATCATCTACCAATAATATGGTTCGCATTTACTCAACCCCTTCATCGCTTCCCAATCGAAGCTTTCGTACTTCTGCAATCAGCAGCCCTGACAATAAAATCACGACGGTGGTCAAGTAGAACCAAAGCACCAGCACGATAATCCCTGACAGTTGACCATACAGTCGCTTGTAATTGACATTCGCCACGTAGTCGGCAAAAAGAATCGAAACGACTTGCCAACCAACTGCCGACAATAAAGCACCAGGCCATACATCACGGAAAGTGAGTCTTTTGTTTGGTACGATTTTATAGAAAAGCAGGAAAAACAGGAACAAAAATACAGACCCAAGCCCCCACTTAACTGCTGGCCAAATATAAATCCACCCTTGCCAGTGATCGATTGTACCCGCTTTTGATACCACCCAGTGCAATCCACTTTCGATGAATGGTAAAAACAATGATAACGGTATAAGTGTCATAAACAAAAGGGTTATGCCAAGATCTCGAAGCAGTCCTTTCCAATAAGGAAGTGTACTTTTAATTCCATTCGCTTCATTCAATGCACGGGCAAGCGCCTGCACAGCCATAGATGAAACCCAGAACGCAGCCAGCAAACTGAGGGACAGTACGCGTCCTTTGTCTGCAGCCAGGATATTTGTCACATTGTCTTCTATTAAATTGAACGATTCACCAGGAGCAAACGGTCTCAAGAAATTTAAAATCTGTTGCTCATCTACCGGAAAGAAGCTAATTAATGACAGGATAAATAGTAAGAAAGGAAATACCGATAAAAGCAGATAATAAGCGGTTTGCGCAGCTTCATCGAAAAATCGCTCCGAAAAAAACCGCATAAATATACGTGTAACGAGCTTCATCTATGGTTCCTCCAAGCTTGTTCTACTGTCATTGTGACCGAAACATATGGATTTAAGCAAGAAAAAACCCCATACAAAGTGTAAGGGGATAAAATGTACGTTTTGACGGACCATTTTATATAAATGACCATGACCCTTTAAGTATAATCTTCTACACAACAAAAAAGACCGACAGCTTAATGTCGGTCTTTCAAATTGATAATCATCGATGATCGCAAAATTCACGGGTTCGTCTTTACTTCAATCATAATCGGACTTTTCACGAGTTGGAATGACTCTAAGTCACGCATGACTTGTGACACTTCAGTAACTGTAATCTTTTCACTCCGCATGTTATGTATCGACTCTTCTTCACGTGTGGAGTGCACAGCAATTTCGTCAATCCATGTATCAGAAATATTTAATTCTCGAAGTGAAGTAGGCAAGCCCAGTTTATGATAAAACGGCAGTAATCGCTCCACTTCGCTTTCTTTTTGTTCAAGAAGCAGTTGAACCAAAATGCCGTATGCTACTTTATTTCCATGAAGCGCCTCGTGTGACTCCGGTGCAATGGTCATTCCGTTATGAATGGAGTGGGCACCCGCAATACGACCAAATTTGTCACCAAATCCACCAACCATGCCGCCTAACATAATAATGGATTCAACTACTTTTTTAAATGACTCTGACACTTGGGCTTCTTTCGCGTCAGCAATGGCTTCTTCTGCATGAGCAAACATTTCTTCAGCACACAGCCGAGCTGTATGATGAGCGACTTTCAGCGCAACCGGGGGATGGGTTAATCGCCGAATTTGTACGTCTGCCTCATACCACTTGGCTAGCGTGTCGCCGATACCTGCAATCAAAAGTGGAGCTGGGGCTTTCACTAAAATTCGCGGCTCGACGAGAAGAATGTCAACACTCATGGGGTACACATCGTAATGTGTCATAACCCCTTCATCCGAATAAATAACGCTTAGTGGTGTCCACGGTGCGCAGTTTGAAGCAAGCGTTGGAATTAACACTGACTTCGTTCTACTAGCGCTAGCAGCCGCTTTCACCACGTCCAATACTTTTCCGCCGCCTACTCCAATAATGGCATCCACACCATCAGTTTGTGCCAACGTAGACACTCTATTAATTTCAGTGAGTGAACACTCGCCTTTATAGAAGGTATGTGATACCTGAATGCTTTTTAGATTTGGAAAGTAATAGCGCGCTGCATTCCATGATTTCACACCTGAAACAATAAGTACTCGCTGAATGCTTCTTAGCTGTAACTTCTCTTCTAATTCATTCAGTACACCACTTTTACAAACATATTCAGCTGGTGCACCCCGCACTATGATGTCTTCCACAAAAACCCTTCTCTCTTAACGGTTTTTCATCCACTCTGGCTTGCCGAAACCTACGAATTCCGCATCGATGATTTCCTCGAATTCTGGTGCTTCCACGACTTCAATTAAATCTTTCGCTAATTGTGAGTCTTTGTTTGCTGTCGTTACAGTAACTAAGTTGCGGTATCGGTCCGGCATGTTCTCAAGCAAAATCGCATCCAGCAGGTTCATTTCCGCTGCCAAAGCAAAGTTACCAGGTACAGCTGCTAAGTCCGCACTGTCCACTGCACGTGGAAGTTGGCCAGCTTCAATTGGTTGGAACACCAAGTTCTTCGAATTTGATTTAATGTCCTTTTCAGACGCCTTCAATGGTTCTGCATTAGGGTCTAATTCAATTAATCCATGGTCTTGCAAGATTAATAATGTACGAGCTGCATTCACCGGGTCATTCGGAATGGCAATGGTTGCTCCATCCTTGATCTCTTCAACAGATTTGAACTTGTTGGAGTAAATACCCATTGGTGCTGTCGGCACTGCAATTAAGCCTGTCAATTCCATATCATTTTCTTTTGAGAAGTTTTCCAAGTAAATCGAGTGTTGGAAAAGATTTGCGTCAATATCTCCATTGTCCAACGCAATATTCGGTTGAATATAGTCACTGAATTCAACGATTTTCACTTTGTATCCTTTCTCTTCAAGAGCGGGTTTGATTGCCTTATTGAGCATGTCGCTATATGGACCTGCTGATCCGCCTAATGTCACTGATTTGTCATTGTCCGCATTACCTTTTGACTCTTTGTCGCTTCCTCCACATGCAGCAAGTGCTGCTGTCATTAAGACTAGAATGAACATAAATAAAACTTTTTTCATCTCTATTTCTCTCCCTTTTTATCGTTTATCTATTGCTTTTGACGTCCAGTCACCCAGCTGCTGAATGACTTGAACGAGAACAATTAAAATGACAACTGTCACCATCATGATTGTTTCATCGTAACGGTAATATCCGAAGCGAATGGCTAAGTCTCCAATACCGCCGCCTCCAACCACACCCGCCATGGCGGAGTATGCTACTAAACTAATGATGGTCATCGTAATGCCTTGCACGATGCTGGTTTTTGCTTCAGGCAATAATACATCCTTGATGATCATCCAAGGTGTCGCGCCAACTGCAATGGCTGCTTCAATCACCCCTTTATCAATTTCACGAAGAGACGTTTCCACAATTCTGGCGAAGAAAGGAATTGCGGCAACTGACAATGATACACTTGCAGCTGCTGGACCAATCGTTGAGTCTACCAGTAATTTGGTTAAAGGAATAAGAGCTACCAACAAAATGATAAATGGAATGGAACGCACCATATTGACAATAAAACCGAGTGTTCCTTTAACAAATCGATTTTCTAAAAATAAACCTCGGTCTGTAACAAAAAGCACAATCCCCAATGGTAAGCCAATAATGATTGCGACTGTTAATGAAACCCCAATCATATACATCGATTGCCCGAATGCATTCAGGATGTCTGGCCACATTTCAATTACATGCGGTATATCAATTCCCATTACGTACCACCTCCACTTGCGCCCCACGTCCTTCCATATACGTGATGGCTCTTGTTATATTTTCTGGTTGTCCCTGAATTTCCATCAAAAACAAACCGAGTGGTATTTCCTGAATGTATTCAATCGCGCCATGCAAGAAATTTCCTCGTACATCAAAATTCTGAATCATATCCGAGATGACACCTTCTCCCGCCACATTGCCTTTAAATAGCACTTTCACAATACGCCCAGTGACTTGATCCAAAATGGATTGGGGTACTTCGAATGAGACGACGCTACTGATGAACTCTTTCGTCAATTCTGCTTTTGGATTGGAGAAAATATCGTAGACCGTTCCCTCTTCAACCACCCGTCCATCTTGCATGATGGCCATGCGATCACATATTTCTTTTACCACATTCATTTCGTGTGTGATCAACACAATGGTGATGTTCAATTCGCGATTGATTTTTTTGAGCAAGCGCAGAATAGATAAGGTCGTATTCGGGTCAAGCGCTGAAGTTGCTTCGTCACACAGCAGGACGGAAGGATTGTTTGCCAGTGCACGAGCAATTCCGACACGCTGCTTCTGTCCACCGCTTAATTGGGCCGGATAAACATCTTTCTTATCTGTCAAACCAACCATTTCTAGTAACTCCAAAACGCGGGTCTCCATTTTTTCACTTGGTGTATTAGCTGCCTTTAATGCGAAGGCAATATTCTGAGCAACTGTTTTTTGACTGATTAAGTAAAAGTGTTGAAAGATCATGCCGATTTTCAAGCGGGCTTTACGTAATTTTTCTCCTTTTAATTTTGTGAGGTCCAGTCCATTCACTTCAATTTGTCCGCTTGTTGGCCGTTCAAGTAGATTGATGCACCGCAATAATGAGCTTTTGCCTGCACCTGAGTATCCGACAATACCGAACACTTCCCCTTCATTGATGGTGAGATTTACGCGATCAACACCTATAACCGTTCCTTTTTTCGTTATGTACTCTTTAGATAAATCATTAATTTTTATCATCACAAGCTCCTTTTTGCCAAATAAAAAATGCCCCTTTCATCATGAAAGAGGCACCGAAAAATGGATTTTTGGTTATCTTTCAGAATGAAATCATTCTGTAGGAATTGGCACCTTCCCAGCTCGTGCTGGGGGTTGCCGGACGTCATAGGGCCTATCCCTCGGTCTCTCTTGATAAATTTCCATATGTAGTTGTTTGGTTGTTTTGTTGCTGAAGTAAATCTTACGATGTTTTTATACACGTGTCAAACACTTTTTGAAAATTATTTTCATTTTTCAAACAAAGGTTCATATAGCGAAGGTCTGCGATCCTCGTATACCGGTATGCGAGTACGTACCTCTTCAACTTCTGAAAAATCAACATCAATGATTGCGTACTCTTCATCATCAGCTCCAGTCCATAACACTTTCCCCCAAGGTGCAATGATCATGGATTGGCCATTGAACTGATTGTTCGGATCGTTCCCAGTTCGATTGACGGCGATGACAAAACATTGATTTTCGATTGCACGGGCTTGAAGCAAGATTCTCCAATGATCAATACGAGTTTCAGGCCATTGTGCTGGTAAGAAGAGCACTTTCGCTCCGGCTAATGCATGTGACCTTAACCATTCAGGAAACCTTAGGTCATAACATATGACCCCTCCTGCTTGAATAGAACCTAATGAAAATACATTTGATTGATTTCCTGCTTTTAAGTATAGATGTTCATCCATGAGACGGAACAAATGCGCTTTATCATATTCGGACACTAGGTTACCCTCATTCGAATAGATGTACATTGTGTTGTAGAAGCTGTCTCCTTTTTTCGTAGAAACCGACCCTCCTACGATATGGACATGATATGTACGGGCCAGCTCGGAAAGAAATTCTTTTGTTCGTTGCCCTTCGACGTCTGCAAGATGTTCTAACTCCGTTAATGCATAAGCAGTATTCCACATTTCAGGTAATACAACGAGCTCTGCACCCTCACTTGCGACCTTTTTTATGTACTTTTGAACGTTGTAAAAATTTTTTTCAGGCTCGGCAAACGCTACGTCGAGCTGAATGCATGCGATTTTCATGGGTACACCCCCTGTAGACAAGATACACAAAAGATTATAAGATTTGGCTGATGATTGCAACTATTTCAGAAAATGAGGAAAAACCATGGAACTTTCTAAGAAGCTTCAACAATTACCACCACAATTCTTTGCTTCACTTGTTCAAAAAGTAGGAGCTGCAGTAGCACAGGGTCGCGATGTGATCAATTTAGGTCAAGGAAATCCTGACCAACCAACACCTCCACACATCGTAAAAGCCTTACAAGAAGCTGCAGAAAATCCCCTTACACATAAATATTCGCCATTTCGTGGAATTGGCGAATTGAAGGAAGCTGCAGCAGACTTTTATAAAAGAGAATACAATGTTGAGATTGACCCAACTACAGAAGTTGCGGTTTTATTCGGAACGAAGATTGGACTTGTGGAGTTGCCGATTGCTGTACTGAATCCTGGAGATTTGATGTTACTGCCTGACCCAGGTTATCCGGATTATTTATCTGGAGTCGTCATGGCTGACGTTCAATATGAAACATTGCCACTAGTCGCCGAAAACAACTTTTTACCTGATTACAATATGCTTTCTCAAGACACGAAAGAACGCGCAAAACTCATGTATCTTAACTATCCAAATAATCCAACTGGAGCAACGGCAGACCTTGAATTCTTCAACCAAACCGTCGAGTTCGCAAAAGAAAATGGAATTGCTGTATCACACGATTTCGCCTATGGAGCCATTGGATTTGACGGTGTTAAACCGGTAAGTTTCCTACAAGCTGAAGGAGCTAAGGAAATAGGAATTGAGATGTATACGTTATCTAAAACCTACAACATGGCAGGATGGCGTGTCGGTTTTGCAGTTGGTAACAAAGAGATGATTGAAGCCCTGAACCTGATTCAAGACCATTTATTCGTCAGCCTTTTCCCTGCAATACAGCATGCTGCAGTCGCTGCTTTGAATGAAAATCAATTATGCGTTTCCTCATTGGTCGAGCGCTACGAAAACCGTCGCAATACCTTTATCAACGCATGTAAACGGATTGGTTGGGAAGTAGAAGCCCCTACAGGCTCATTCTTTGCTTGGTTACCCGTTCCAAAAGGATATACCAGCCAAGAATTTACAGACAAACTTTTAAATGAAGCAGACGTAGCCGTAGCCCCAGGAAATGGCTTCGGTGAATTTGGAGAAGGCTATATTCGGGTTGGGTTATTAGTTGATGAGCCACGATTGGAAGAAGCGGTAGATCGGATCGGTAAGCTGGCTATCTTTTGAGAAAGTGGTGACAATGAATGAGTGAATCTATTAATTTCAAGAGCTTGACCCCTTTAAGCCCAGCGAAAGATATCGAAACCGCCATAACTTTCTATGAACAAAAGCTGGGTTTCACTCCAAACGGCTATGGCGGTGTCTACCGTGGAAATATTGAAATTCTTTTTTACCAAACGGATGATACTCATTTAGGCGAATGGACAAGCTTCCGCATCCAAGTCGATGCAATTGAATCTCAGTATCGTGAATATGAAAAACAACAGGTAATTCATCAAAATGGATCTTTAGAAGTCAAGCCTTGGGGGACTAAGGAGTTCTCCATTATTGATCCAGATGGTGTGTGCATTACTTTTTTTGAACGCTTTTAAAACATTTGGAAAGAACAGACGAATTAAATTACTATCGTGAACACCTTTCATTTGATGATGGGTGTTTTCGTTGTTCTTTTGCAAAGTGTTTAATTTAAGCATTTGGAAATTCTTCGCTCCTCGTACACCTTCGTACTAAGCTTAAAAAACAACACAAAAAAACCGATACCTCGGAAGGTATCGGTTTCTTATTTTGCCTAGTGACGTCCTACTCTCACAGGGGGCGCCCCCAACTACCATCGGCGCTAGGCTGCGAAAGACGATGAACGGCAGATTTCTTCGTCAACCGCAGGTCTTCGAGTCTCGCGTATATTATACGCTCCGAGTCTCATCCCTTTGTTTCCTCGAACTCTTTGTTCCTCCTCTTTCTCACACACCTTCGTACTAATCTTAAAATACAATACAAAAAAACCGATACCTCGGAAGGTATCGGTTTCTTATTTGCCTAGCGACGTCCTACTCTCACAGGGGGAAACCCCCAACTACCATCGGCGCTAAAGAGCTTAACTTCCGTGTTCGGTATGGGAACGGGTGTGACCTCTTTGCCATTATCACTAGACTATTTGAGTGTTTGTTCACTCAAAACTGGATAAACGGGTCATTGAAAACCATTCAAATTCATTTTGGTTAAGTCCTCGATCGATTAGTATTCGTCAGCTGCACACGTCACCGCGCTTCCACCTCGAACC
>NZ_JBFUIO010000014.1:0-48306 GCF_056401835.1 Paenisporosarcina sp. P4_D4
CGTGAAATACATGACGGTCCCGCCCAGATGATGGCCAATGTTTTAGTTCGATCAGATTTGATAGAACGGACTTACCGTGAAAAAGGTGTCGATCAAGCACTTGTGGAAATTTCAAGTTTAAAATTGATGGTACGAAATGCTCTGTCGGAAGTAAGACGAATTATTTATGACTTGCGACCAATGGCATTGGACGATTTAGGTTTAGTCCCTACCCTCAAAAAATACTTAATGACTATCGAAGAATATAATATGGGGTGCAAAATACACTTCCATTCAAATGGAGAACAGCGTCGACTTTTACCGAATTATGAAGTAGCGCTATTTCGCCTGATTCAGGAATCTGTGACGAATGCGACAAAACATGGCAAATGCCAAACAATTTGGGTAGAAGTTGTATGGAATAAGAACAAAGTAGCCGTTACGGTGAAAGATAACGGAATTGGTTTTGATCAGCGCCTTGTTCGGGATAGTTCATTTGGTTTACTTGGAATGCAAGAACGTGTCGATCTATTAAAAGGTGAAATGGTTGTGAAATCCTCACCTGGCAAAGGAACAACAATGATGTTTCGAATTCCTTTAATTGAGGAAAAAGAGAGATAAGGTCTGCTTATATTTAGGAGGAAATGACGATGACGAAAATTGTAATTATAGACGATCACCAATTATTCCGTGAAGGGGTAAAACGAATTCTAGACTTTGAAGATTCATTTGATGTAATTGCTGAAGGCGATGATGGAAGCGACGCTTTAAATTTGTACGAGCAATATGCACCGGAAGTTATATTGATGGATATCAACATGCCACGTAAAAATGGAGTAGAAGCAACAGGTGAGCTAATGGCGAAATATCCAGAAGCCAAAGTAATCATGTTATCTATCCACGACGATGAATCTTACGTTACGCACGCTCTGAAAACAGGTGCTCTTGGGTACATGTTGAAAGAAATGGATGCTGACGCAATTGTACAAGCCATTAAAGTGGTTGCAGCAGGTGGATCTTACTTACATCCAAAAGTAACACGTAATTTAGTGGCGGAATTCCGTCGTTTAAGTGAACGTGAAAATAAAGGAACGTTCCACCAATCTGAAATTCGTCGTCCTTTCCATTTACTAACAAAACGTGAATGTGAAGTTCTTCAATTATTAACAGATGGCCAAAGTAACCGCATGATCGGTGAAACATTGTTCATTTCTGAAAAAACAGTGAAAAATCACGTTTCAAGCATTCTTCAAAAAATGAACGTAAACGACCGTACACAAGCCGTCGTAACAGCTATTAAAAATGGCTGGGTTGAAGTACGCTAATTGACTAATTGGACCCCTCACAAATGTGAGGGGTTTTTTGATTTTTAGTGAGATGATTATGGGTCGAGTGTGTAGTTTAGTGTTCCAGGTAGACAGTTTTGGGTTCCAGGTTGACAGAATGGCCTTCCAGGTTGCACAAAATGATAAGTACCATGATATTCTCAAGTGAAACTGGTCCAGGTAGACAGAATGAGGATCCAGGTAGACAGTTTTGAATTCCAGGTAGTCAGAATGGCCATCCAGGTTGCACAAGATGAAAAGTATCATGATATTCTCAAGTGAAACTTGTCCAGGTAGACAGTTTTGGATTCCAGGTAGACAGAACTGGGTTCCAGGTTGCACAAAATGAAAATTTGACATGGTATTTTCATGTGAAACTTGTCATGGGACAGAATAGACGTCCAAGAAGCACAAACTCCTATTTTTTTTCAAGTGCTTCAGCTCGAATTGAAAAAGAACCCTCATAGTCATCATCAAATAATTTATAAAATCTATAGCGACCATTGTTTTTAGGTATCAATTTAGCTCTATTTAAAATATGTGATGCAGATGTTTTATCCCTTAGTTGCAAAAAATCCAGACATTCTCTTGTAGTAATAGTGCTTTTCATTAAATAGAACCAATCCTCGAGAGCATTCGCAATGATTACTTTCCTCGTAATTTTGCAAGTAGGACATTTATAAAGAGAGCCAATATTCATAGAGCATTGCGGGCAAAGTAATCCTTTGACAATTTCTGAATCTAGAATTGGGACAGTATTTACTAGTGGGGTGGGGGAATAATTCGTTTTAGCCTGTTGCAGGGAGTCGATTAATGAATTGAATTCTTTTTCTGTAAGTGCGGGAGGGAGATCAAATAGGTCTTCAATATAAGAACCGACATCACAGCCCATCACTATGTTGGAATACCTGGGCGGCAAATCTACAAGGGTGCTAGAAAATGCGAAAACAATAGCACTTCGTATGGGTAGATTTATTTGATTTGTATTCAACCATTTAACCAATCTTCTTTCATGACGTTTCAGTTGCTCCTCTGGACATTTCATTGAAGTTTTAACTCCGTCGACTTCTTTGACTAATTGGGCAGGAGTCTTTTGGAAAGAGATTCGACCTTTCAATGCTTTTATTTCTAATATACATACAAACTTTGGTGTAATGATTAATGTATCAAACTGGGCTTTTGTGTTTGCTGAAGTTTGAACATTAATGTCTTTAAAGATGACATATGGACATGGGAAATCAATATTCTTTAAAAAATTGTCCACATACGTTTCACCGCTGTACCCAGCACGAATCCGATTGATTCTCGATTCGATTTCCTTATAAAGCGGATGTTCTTTGGGTACTCTACTTAGTAAGCGAAGATAAACCGTTAACGATTTAGGTGTTTCTCGATTTCCGACAATAAAATATCACTCCTTCTAGTCTTTGGGATAATGTAAAAATAGCATTTTTATCCATCTAGTTGCAACTGAATTACTAGAAAAGATTTCCAAGTAGACAGAATGCCCATCCAGGTTGACAGTTTTGGATTCCAGGTTGACAGATTGGAGTTCCAGGTAGACAGTTTAGCCTTCTAGGTTGCACAAAATGGAAATAGCCCACTATAATCCGAAGCCATCCAACAATCCTACGCTTTAATACACGAAACTTTCACATGATGGGTGTCGTCTCTATTCTGATTGCGGCTATAATTATTGTAAGGGCAATCATTTTATGACAAAATAGCCGAGTAGGAGGGACGAATTATAATGAAATTCAAATATATGATAGTGTTAGCGCTAATTTCAATATTACTGTCTGCTTGTGCAAGTGAAGAAGATCGAGGCGGTGCAGGTTCCGTTTCCGATGGGGAAACTTCAAGTGAAAATAATGCATTGGAACATGGTGTGAAGAATCAGGATCAGGAACAATCTGATGTTGGCTTTGAGATGTCGGGTTCTGATATTGAAGAGGCACAAGATGTGCCAGCAGATGAAAAGAAGGCAATATTGGCTGCGTTTGATACCTATATGACTTCTTTTAATAACGAAGACTTTGAGACGTATATGTCTGTCATCGCTAAAGAACCTGAAGGGTTTGATTACAAGGAAGAAGAAGAGATGATTAAAAAAACGTTTAAAGAATATAAAGTTAAACGTACAGCTGAAGATGTGACGGTCATTAAGTATGACAAAAGCCAAGCTCAGGTCTTTGCGTCACTTGCGATCTCGCTTGAACAGGAGTCAACAGGTGCTAAACTTGACCGAACAGGTCGACAAGTAACCGTTTTTGCCAAAGAGGATGGAAACTGGCGTGTCAGCAGTGTCTACTTCATCGGTGATGTAGCGGAATAAAGAAGATGAGAACCTCGCATAAGTGCGAGGTTCTTATTATTTAGGCTCAGTTACATTAAACTGTAAATCAACGTATTTGAGCTATCTTCAAGTTTCCGCCAAATCTAACTAGTATGAAATCCGCTTAACACATGCTTCAAGCACTTGCGGCATGTAAGGTGCAAATACACTTCTTCATAATATCAACTTCTTTGTTAAAAATTTTCCCTCTCCATACACCAATATGCCCATCTTAAATTGGCGAGTTCCACAATTGGGGATTATGATTAAATGGTAGGAATGAGATATCCGTATAGGAGGGATGCTCATGAAAGAGATACAAACATTTTTAAGTGGCCGATTATGGTTGAAGGAACAAACCCCATTTCCTTTATCCGACATAGAAGATTTAATTGAAAAAGGATTTATTACCCCTCATCAAGGCATTTCATCAACTCATTTTTCACCATTACTAAAAACCAATCAACACCAATGTCGTCGTTGCGGATTTAACCAATTGACCTCTTTCCACTGTGCAAAATGTAAAGGTGTTTGCCTTTACTGCAGGCATTGCATTCGTATGGGCAGAGTGAGCAGTTGCACGGAGTTGATAACATGGACTGGACCTGTGATTGAACTAGTCCAGTCACATCGGTTTTCATGGTCTGGAACATTGACATCCCAACAAGAACGAGCTTCAAATGAATTACTAGCCAGCGTCCGTCGAAATCAAAGTCATTTAGTTCATGCCGTATGCGGGGCTGGAAAAACGGAATTATTGTTTCCTGCTGTATTTGATTTGCTTGAGCGGGGACAACGTGTATGTGTGGCTACTCCAAGGACAGATGTTGTACTGGAGCTTGCGCCGAGATTCCAGCAAGTTTTTCCGCAAACAGTTATTCATGCTTTATATGGTGGCTCTCCGGGTTACACGGACTACGCACAGCTCATCATCGCAACAACACATCAATTGTACAGATTTGAAGAAGCTTTTGATGTCGTGTTTGTTGATGAAGCGGATGCTTTCCCATATACAGTGGATAAATCTCTGCAATATGCAGTGCAAAAAGCGAAAAAGAAAGAAGCTGTTGTACATACTATTACAGCTACACCATCTGATGAACTTTTAAGACAAGCTGTTAATAAATCGGTCATATCTGTAAGGTTTCATGGTTTTCCTCTACCGATACCACGTTTTGTCGGGTTGTGGAATTATCAAAAGCACATTCAGAAAGGTAAACTTTCCCCAAAATTAAAGATGTGGACAATAAATTGTTTGAACCACTCCCGACCTTTTTTAATTTTCTTCCCTACAATTGAACTCATGGAAAAAGCTTTGMCCTTATTTCAGCTGTTGCACCCGGAAATTTTGTCAGTCCATGCAGAAGACAGTGATAGAAAAGATAAGGTCATTAAATTGCGTCAGAAAAAAGTTTGTGGCTTGCTGACAACGACCATTTTGGAGCGAGGAATTACGATTCCCAATGTTCAAGTAGCAGTAGTTGGTGCTGATGAGAAGATTTTTACGAGCAGTGMATTAATCCAAATAGGTGGTCGTGTCGGTCGAGCGATAGATTATCCTGATGGGGATCTGGTGTTTTTTCATCATGGAATTTCGTCTGCCATGGATACAGCCAAAGCTACTATAGAAGCACACAAAAAGCAGGGTGGATACAGGCAATGACGTGTTTACTCTGTTCAACACCATTTTTAGAAAGTGCTTCTTGRCAAAAACTATTCTTCTTAAAACAATCGGATGTTCTTTGTCATGGTTGCAGAGCAAAATTTGAAAAAGTACAAAATAATCAGATTGAAAATGAATGGTCGGGGACAATATATGAAGGTGTACTGGATACCGTCAGATCCATATACACTTACAATGACTGGATGAAGCATGTGTTTCAACAATACAAATTCCAGTTGGACGTGGAGCTGGCAACGATTTTTGCTGAAGATTTCAAACCGTTAAGAAATGTTCAGAAGTTGATAGTCCCTATTCCTCTACATCCGGAAAAGTTACAGGAGAGAACCTTTTCACAAGTGGATCAATTGCTCATGGCTGCACATGTTCCTTATACGCATGTGTTGGACAAAACTGTAAATCGTTCACAAGTCGGAAAAACAAGAAAAGATCGGATGTCCTCCGAATTAATTTTTTCCGTGTCCAAGAGTGTTCAAAATCAACACATTATATTGGTCGACGATTTATATACAACAGGCACCACACTGCATCATGCCGCATTTGTTTTGAAAAAAGCGGGGGCTGAATCAGTAGATGCAATTACATTGATTCGAGCATGATGCGACAGAAAAAGGCATTTATTCGACAAAATCCAGAAAAGTTTTTGGTTTGTAGCAGGAGTTTATAGGGGATATGTAGAATAAGGTTTACATAGCCTTAATTAAAGGAGGAGTTTACATGTTAAATTTTAATATCCGTGGTGAAAACGTCGAGGTAACTCCTGCGATTCGTGAGCACGTTGAAAGCAAAATCAATAAGGTAGAGCGCTATTTCAACGAAGATCTCCAAGCGAACGCAAATGTCAATTTAAAAGTGTATAACGACAGTCAAACGAAAGTGGAAGTAACAATTCCTTTGAAGAGTTTAACGCTTCGAGCTGAAGAACGTCACAATGATATGTATGCAGCGGTCGATTTAATCGTCGATAAACTTGAGCGTCAAATTCGTAAATATAAAACGAAAGTAAACCGTAAGTTCCGTGAACGTGAAGGAGTAGGTGCATACTTCGCAAACGTTGTTTCTCCTGAGCAAGCGGCATATCAGGACGAGAGTGAAGAAGAATTACACATCGTCCGTACAAAACAATTTGAATTGAAACCAATGGATCAGGAAGAA
The DNA here is from genome assembly GCF_056401835.1 of Paenisporosarcina sp. P4_D4. Lineage (NCBI taxonomy): Bacteria > Bacillati > Bacillota > Bacilli > Caryophanales > Caryophanaceae > Paenisporosarcina > Paenisporosarcina sp. P4_D4. The sequence continues at coordinate 6,476 of NZ_JBFUIO010000014.1, forward strand.
GCGGTTCTTCAAATGGATATGCTTGGACATAATTTTTACGTATTCACTGATGCAGAATCTAATGGAACAAATATCGTCTACAAGCGTAGAGACGGTAAATATGGTTTAATCGAAACAAATTAATCTTAATCAATAAATGAGAAAGCCCAGAAAGAATTGGGCTTTCTTTTTTTATTTATTAAGCAAAATAAAGCTGTTGATAAGAAAGAGTGTATTTGCGCCTGCATTCCAGGGGAAGAAGGTTAAAAACGCCTTGTCCTGAGTCTCCGGTTACTCGTTGCAAAATGCAATGCGAGAAATTTTGTGGCAACACCTTCATGACCCACTTCATGTTGGCTCATGCGGCTAGCGCGAATGGCGATAAACATCAGCATCATTTAACAGCAGTAAAAATTATGATTTGTATAAATGCAGTTGATGTTAAAAAATGATTTGCGCCAGAATGCCTAGTACAAACGGACAAAAGCAACAGTATTGCTGAACATAGCCTTTAAAATTGATTTATTTGTCGATTGAGGAGGAATTCACTCGAATGAAGCGAATTATTACATTATTAATTGCTAGGTACTTCACTTAAATAGGGGAGGGGATTGGATGAAGAAAAGTCGATTTTGGAAAAGACTTGGATTTCGTGGGAAAGTGTTATTTGCCATGAGTGCAATTGTCATCCCAATCCTCTTTGTGATGGCCTCTTTTTCATACAATTATTCAAAAAACTTATTTGAATCACAAATGGAAGAAGAATTGGCCCTTGAAAACGAATTGGTGGTTCAGCAAATCTCCACGTTGTTAAGTAGTAAAAGTGAAATTACAAAACAACTTGGAGAACTTGAAGATGTACGGGAACTTATGGAATCTTCAATTGAACGGGAAAATGTAAAGGAGTCAAATATATATCAGCAAGCAAATCAGCTTATGACAAGAGTACAAGAAAATACAGATGGTGTAGGTTTGGTATGGATGGCCTTCCTTGAGCCGAATTTTTTACTTGCAGATAATGGATATATTACCGATGCCGMTTATGATATACATAAACGACCGTGGATTAAAAAAGCGAATGAAGCAGAAGGCTTATCATACTCAGATCTTTATGTCGATTACACAACTAAGGAATTAACCGTGAGTGTCATTTATCCAGTCGAATCAGAGGGGAGACGTCTCGGTTATTTTGGTTTGGACATGCACCTGGATACGATTCCTAAATTGATAGGCTCATATGAAACAAAGGAAAACAAGCATATTTTACTGACGGAGACAGGGCAAACGTTATTTGACTCTGACAACATTAATAGTGAATTCGAAAACATTGCACTCGCTGAAAATGTATTCGAGTTAGTTAAAACATCAAAAGGAAACTTTTATGTGGAAACACGAAAAATTGATAGTACTGGGTGGCAAATGATTAGTTATGCACCCGAAAAAACAGTTACCCAACCACTTGCAGTTTTTGGGCGAATCATCGGTATATCATGGATCATCGCAGCAATTCTTATTTTAATCACCTTATCCTGGTTGCTTCGCTCCATGTTAAAAGACTTACCGACCATTGTGAAGCATGTCCGTCAAATGGAACAAGGTAATTTAGTCGCTAAAATGGGGATCAAAAGTAAGGACGAAATTGGTGAAATTGCACAATCTATCGAGCAGATGGGCAATTTGCTAAACCTACAAGTACAAGAAATTGACTATCAGGCAAGATTTGACTCATTAACGAACTTGCCAAACCGTTTTTCGATTGAACGTGAACTTGCTGGATGGATTGAAGAATTAACCGATTCCGATCAGATGATAACCGTGGCATTTATTGACCTTGATCATTTTAAACAAATCAATGATTCGAAAGGACATGCTTACGGGGATTCTCTATTAGTACAAGTAGCACATCGGATAAAAGACTTATTGCCAGAAAACAGCTGCTTTGGTCGCTTCAGTGGGGATGAATTCATTGTCTTGCTACATTCCAAAAAAGACAAATTCCCGGGTGTCCGAGCAACCCTTACTGCAATACATACTTCATTCGCAAAAGCATTTTATTTGAATGAACAAGCGTTTTTTGTGACTTCTTCCATAGGAGTTTCACTTTATCCCACGGATGCTCAATCATGTGAGCAATTACTAATCAATGCAGATACCGCACTTTATAAAGCAAAAGCAGTAGGAAGAAACAGAGTCCTCTATTTCAATTATGAAATGAAGGAAGCATTCGAAAAACAGCATATGATGGAGCAAGGTTTACGTGAGGCCATCAAGTACAATCAACTTTCACTCGTTTACCAACCACAGTTCAACCTAAAAACAGGCAATACCGAAAGTCTGGAAGCATTGCTGCGGTGGCGACATCCAGAATGGGGAATGATTTCTCCTGCCGAGTTTATTCCCGTGGCGGAAGAGTCTGGGAAAATTCAGGAGATAGGTGATTGGGTACTTGAAACAGCCATTCGCGAAATTAAGAGTATTCATAAGGAATACCCACATGTGTCGTCTGTAGCGATCAATGTCAGTACGATTCAACTACGGGAAACATCCTTCATTCATCTCTTGAAAACGTTGTTGAATAAATATCATGTAGATCCTGGCCTCATCGAAATCGAGATAACTGAGTCCATCTTTATTGAGGGTGGAGAAGAAGTGTTGGAAACGCTCGAAAAAATTCGAGAAATGGGCATTTCCATTGCGCTTGATGATTTCGGAACAGGTTATTCCTCATTAAATTATTTGCGTATTTTACCGATAAACCGTGTAAAAATTGACCGTTCATTTGTTCAGAAAATGGAGAATGATTCGCGTGTGCAGGCGATTATTAAGTCCGTCATTGACTTGTCCCACGATTTAGGGTTCAACGTAGTTGCAGAAGGGGTGGAAACACAAAAACAGCTCTTCTTAATAAAGGCTTTGAATGCAGATGTCATTCAAGGGTTTTATGGCAGCAAACCTTTGAACTGGACACAACTGCATGATTTTCTAAAAGATAGACAAACACTGTAGAGATATAGCCGTCATTTGCACCCCTATAGTTGCAGTGGTAAAATAAACCTTGAGACTATATAAAAAAACCTTGAGACTATATGGGAAGTGAATTTAAATGCTTGGAGTATTAAATAAAGTATTTGACTTAAATAAGCGTGATTTAAAAAGATTAGAAAAAGTTGCCGATCAAGTAGAGGCGTTTGCAAAAGACATGGAAGCATTAACTGATGATCAGTTACGTGCTAAGACTGATGAATTTATAGGGCGATTGGAAAGTGGTTCCGATTTATCGGAAATTCAAGCGGAGGCATTCGCAGTAGTTCGGGAAGCAGCCAAACGAGTTCTTGGTATGTATCCTTTCCGCGTTCAAATTATGGGTGCGGCTGCACTTCATGAAGGCAATATTTCAGAGATGAAAACCGGTGAAGGGAAGACGTTGACGTCCACTATGGCTGTTTATTTAAATGCCATCACTGGAAAAGGAGTTCATGTGGTTACGGTCAATGAGTACTTGGCAAGCCGTGATGCTGCCGAAATGGGTCAGTTGTATAATTTCTTAGGATTAACTGTTGGATTGAATTTAAACAGTTTGAATAAGGACGAGAAACGTGAAGCGTATGCAGCTGATATTACGTATTCAACAAACAACGAACTTGKATTCGACTACTTACGTGACAATATGGTGTTGTACAAAGAAGAACATGTTCAGCGACCACTCTATTATGCAGTAATCGATGAAGTCGATTCCATTTTAATTGATGAAGCACGGACGCCATTGATTATTTCAGGACAAGCAGCAAAATCTGCTCAACTTTACCAACAATCAAATGCTCTTGTCCGTGTACTTCGTAAGGAAGAAGACTTTTCATATGATGAGTCGACTAAAGGTGTCGTATTAACAGAGGCAGGAATTGAAAAGGTTGAAAAAGCGTTTGGAATCGACAATTTATTCGATTTAACACATGTTCGCTTAAACCATGCCATTAACCAGTCCTTGAAGGCACATGCAAGTATGCATAACGATGTTGATTATGTGGTTCAAGAAGGCAACGTCGTAATTGTTGACTCCTTTACAGGACGTCTGATGAAAGGTCGCCGTTATTCGGATGGACTTCATCAAGCGATTGAAGCGAAAGAAGGCCTTGAGATTCAAAATGAATCGATGACCATGGCAACCATTACATTCCAGAACTATTTCCGTATGTACGAAAAACTTTCTGGGATGACGGGTACAGCCAAAACCGAAGAAGAAGAATTCCGCAATATATACAATATGAATGTCATTGCCATTCCAACGAATCGTGTCATTGGACGTGATGATCGTGCTGATTTAATTTACGCTTCAATGGAAGGTAAATATAAAGCCGTAGCGGAAGATATTGCACAACGACACAAAGCTGGTCAACCAGTTCTTGTTGGTACAGTGGCTATCGAAACTTCTGAAATTATTTCGAACTTGTTGACAAAACATGGAATTCGCCACAATGTACTGAATGCGAAAAATCATGAACGTGAAGCTGAAATCATCACAACTGCTGGCCATAAAGGATCTGTAACGATTGCTACGAACATGGCTGGACGTGGAACAGACATCAAACTTGGTGAAGGTGTCATCGAAGTTGGTGGATTAGCTGTCATAGGTACAGAACGACATGAATCCCGTCGTATTGACAACCAGCTTCGTGGACGCTCAGGACGCCAAGGCGATCCTGGTGTGACTCAGTTCTATTTATCAATGGAAGATGATTTGATGCGCCGTTTCGGTTCGGACAATATGCGTGCTATGATGTCTCGATTGGGTATGGATGATTCTCAGCCAATCCAGTCGAAAATGGTGACACGTGCGGTTGAATCAGCACAAAAACGTGTCGAAGGAAATAACTTTGATGCACGTAAACGATTGCTTCAATATGATGATGTTTTACGTCAACAACGTGAAATCATTTATAAAGAACGTTTGGAAGTGCTGGAAACCGATAACATGCGTGGATTGGTAGAAACGATGATCGACGAAGTTATTGAACGATCAGTTGCAGCTCATACTGCTTCAGACAAGCACGAAGATTGGAACTATAAAGGTCTGGAAGATACAATTCAAGCAAATTTACTATCTGAAGGTGCCATAACTCGTGAGCAGTTGGAAGGTAAATCTGCGGACGAAATCACAGAATTTATTAAAGCGGAAGTTTACAAACGCTATGATGAAAAAGAAGAGGAAATGTCTCCTGAACGTATGCGTGAATTTGAAAAAGTTGTCCTGTTGCGTTCAATTGATTCAAAATGGATTGATCACATTGATGCGATGGATCAACTGCGCCAAGGAATTCACTTGCGTGCTTACGGACAAATCGATCCACTTCGTGAGTATCAAAATGAAGGATTTGCGATGTTCGAAGCGATGGTTGAGTCTGTACAGGATGATGTTGCGAAATATGCCATGAAGGCAGAAATACGCAATAACCTGGAACGTGAAGAAGTAGCGAAGGGCCAAGCGGTTAATCCGAAAGAAGAAGGCGGATCTGTCAAGAAAAAGCCAGTTCGTACAGAAGCTTCAGTAGGAAGAAATGAAATGTGCCCATGCGGCAGTGGCAAGAAATTCAAAAATTGCCATGGTGCTGTTGAAAGATAACGGAGGAATTTAGACATGATGGAATTATCAGATGTACGTAATGAATTAGACAGAACAGCTTCAAAATTATCCGACTTTAGGGGGTCTCTTTGACTTAGAAAACAAAGAGGCAAGAATTGCTGAGTTGGATGAAAATATGTCGATGCCTGACTTTTGGAATGATCAACAAGCAGCGCAAGTGGTCATTGGTGAGGCAAATGGATTAAAAGAAATTGTGAACGAATATAACGAATTGCTTGATACCCAGGAAAACTTAGAAATGACATTGGAATTGTTACGCGAAGAACCTGACGAGGAATTGCAAGAAGAACTCAGCAGTGAGATGAAAGAGTTTACTGCGAAATTGGGCGATTTTGAACTGCAATTATTACTGAGCGAACCGTATGACAAAAACAATGCCATTCTTGAACTTCATCCTGGAGCAGGAGGAACGGAGTCTCAGGATTGGGGCTCCATGCTACTGCGCATGTATACACGTTGGGGCGAGAAGCGTGGATTCAAAGTGGAGACACTCGATTATTTACCTGGTGACGAAGCTGGAATTAAGTCCGTCACACTAGGATTTAAAGGCCACAATGCATACGGCTATTTGAAAGCTGAAAAAGGGGTTCATCGTTTAGTACGAATTTCTCCTTTCGATTCTTCTGGCCGACGTCATACTTCTTTCGTATCCTGTGAAGTTATGCCTGAATTTAATGATGAAATCGAAATTGACATTCGTACGGAAGATTTGAAAATCGATACGTACCGTGCCAGTGGTGCAGGTGGTCAGCATATCAATACGACTGACTCCGCTGTCCGTATCACTCATTTACCTACAGGTGCAGTTGTTACGTGTCAACAAGAACGTTCTCAAATCAAGAACCGTGAAAAAGCAATGACGATGTTAAAAGCGAAATTGTATCAATTGAAAATCGAAGAACAAGAAGCTCAGATGCTCGAAATTCGAGGGGAGCAAAAGGAAATCGGTTGGGGATCTCAAATTCGTTCATATGTCTTCCATCCTTATTCAATGGTAAAAGATCACCGTACAAATGCTGAAAGTGGCAATGTGCAAGGTGTAATGGACGGCGATATCGATTTGTTCATCAATTCCTACTTGCGATCAAAAATGAATTAAGGCAAAAACGGACATCCTACAGAGGTGTCCGTTTTTTTATGGTTCTGTAAACTCTTACGAAGGATAAAAAAGCTCAGTTAATTTTTGCTGTTTTGCTCCATATCCCTAAACAACAACAAAGAAATAATACATAGCTTACTAAAATTAAGGGAAAACAATTAAGTAGGTGGTTTTCATACTTGTTAGCTCATGCGGAACATGCGGCCAGCGCAAATGTACGATAAATCAACGTATATATGCCAATTGTTACTTTGAAAGAAAATTTTCATACAGGCTCACTTTAACATGATGAAGTTCACACACTATATATCCTCTGCTATACTTCATTAGGGAAAAATGGACATAATAGAAAGAAGGGAATTTTATGAATAGAAAAACACGGGTAGAGCCACATCCTATTTTGGCTTCCGTTTTAGAATATATGTATATCATCGCCGGTGCTGCTATTATCGCTGTAGGTTTTAACGTTTTCTTATTGCCGAACGAAGTGGCATCTGGCGGAGTTAGTGGAATCAGTACGATTTTAAAAGGATTGTTCAATTGGAATCCAGGATATGTGCAATACGCATTTAATATTCCTTTATTTATTGCAGGAGTAATTTTTCTTGGTAAACAATTCGGCGCACGTTCACTAGTCGGAACACTTACGCTTCCCATGTTTGTCCTACTAACTGCAGGATGGGAACCCGCAACATTAAATCCGTTACTCGGGGCACTATTTGGCGGGATTTCAGTAGGAGTTGGATTGGGTATTGTCTTCCGAGGACATGCATCAACTGGCGGAACAGATTTAGCGGCTCAAATTTTAGCGAAGTACACCGGATTTACCCTTGGAACTAGCGTTATGCTGATTGACGGACTGATTGTTCTTTCTGCAGCCCTAGTTTTCGATATTGAAAAAGGATTATATGCTCTGATTGGTCTATTTGTGACAACCAAAACCATTGATATTATTCAACTTGGATTCAGCCAATCGAAAATGGTTTACATTATTACGAATAAACAGGAAGAATTACGGGATGCTATTTATACCGAAATAAATCGTGGTGTAACCAAGCTTCCGGCAGTTGGTGGCTATACCGAACAAGAACGACCAATGCTACTTGTTGTGGTTTATCAAACCGAATTCACGAAATTGAAACAATTAGTTAAAATGGTTGATCCATCAGCATTTGTCATTGTTTCAGATGCCTACGAAGTACTCGGTGAGGGTTTCAAACGTCCATAATTTAGGTATACTTAAAAAGTATATATAAACTATTTTGAGGGAGGGAACAAGATGAACAAAAAATTTCTTGCAGCTATTTTTGGTTCTGCACTAATGCTTGCCGCATGTGGTGGTGGAAATGATGAAAAACCGACGCCAACCAATGATGAAAATGGCGGAGAAGTAACTGATACACAGGATGCTGAAAAAATTGTACAGGGTAATTGCACAAGCTGTCACGGTGGTAATTTAGAAGGGCAAGGCAACTTCCCAAATCTGACAGATGTGGGATCCCGCCTTACTGAAGAGGAAATTTTACAGGTAATTCAAAAAGGCCGTGGTCAAATGCCTCCGAACATTATTGAAGGCGCAGAAGCTGAAGTAGTTGCCGAATGGTTGGCTAATAAAAAATAATTTGTAATAAACAAAGACCAATGACTGTTTATGTCATTGGTCTTTGTTTTTGTCAAAAAAGTGTCGAACTAAAAGGAGGATTTCAGGAACCTAATGCCGAATTTTAGTATTTAATAGGTCGAAATATCGTGTTGATTTTTAGGGATAAAGAACTAATGAGGAGGTATCACAAGGTTTCTGTCTAAATTTTGTAATAGTACTGTAATAAAATTTTGTCGACAAACTTGATATAATGAGCTTGTCGGAAAAAATTTCGAACAGCTAGGAAAAAACATAGGTGGTTACAAAAATATGATTTCAATGAAAAATGTCTACAAAAAATATCCAAACGGCATTGTTGCTGCAAACGGAATTAATGTAGAAATCAAACAAGGTGAATTTGTATATGTTGTAGGTCCAAGTGGGGCTGGTAAATCTACATTTATCAAAATGATGTACAGAGAAGAGCGTCCTACGAGTGGAGATATACTAGTAAATGGCATAAACTTGGCGACATTGAAGTCGAAAAAAGTTCCATATTTAAGAAGACAAATAGGTGTTGTCTTTCAAGATTTTAAATTATTACCGAGATTGAATGTTTTTGAAAATGTAGCATTTGCTTTAGAAGTAATTGAAGAATCGCCAAAAGTGATTCGTAAACGTGTTATGGAAGTTTTGGATTTGGTAGGGCTTAAACATAAAGCTCGTATGTTCCCAACTGAGCTGTCTGGTGGAGAACAACAGCGAGTATCGATTGCCCGGTCCATTGTCAACATCCCAAAAGTGATGATTGCGGACGAGCCAACTGGAAACTTAGATCCTGAAACTTCTTGGGATATCATGAATTTGTTCGAGGAAATCAATCGTCGTGGGACAACCATTATAATGGCCACCCATAATAAAGAAATTGTTAATACAATCAAACATCGAGTAATTGCAGTTGAAGGCGGACTCGTCGTACGTGATGAAGTCGGAGGTGACTACGGTTATGAAAGCTAGGACTGTAGGACGTCATTTCCGTGAAAGTTTTAAAAGTCTCGGCCGAAATAGCTGGATGACTTTTGCATCTGCCAGTGCAGTGACTGTCACGTTGTTGCTTGTCGGCGTATTCGTAATGATCATGATGAATTTAAGTAAAGTGGCTGATGATTTAGAAAAAGATGTTGAAATAAAAGTGTTGCTTGAACTTACTGCAGATGACAAAGCTGCAACGCAATTAGAAAAAGATATTAAAGAATTAGATGGTGTTGCAACAGTCGTCTATTCAACAAAAGAAGCTGAATTAAAAGATTTGATAAAAGATTTCGGAGCGACAATGGGATTGTCCGATCAAAATAACCCGCTTCGTGCAGCCTACTACGTGAAGGCTGAAAACCCTCAGGAAACTGAGAAAGTTGCTCAACGAATAGATCGTCTTAAAAACACCTATTCTGTCGAATATGGTGAAGGAAAGATTGAGAAACTATTCAGTTTCCTGAATGTTGCTAGAAATATAGGTTTAGTATTAATCCTAGCGTTACTATTTACTGCGATGTTCCTAATTTCGAATACAATCCGTATCACAATTGTTGCACGTCGACGTGAAATTGAAATTATGAAACTGGTAGGAGCGTCAAATTGGTTTGTTCGTATACCGTTCGTTTTAGAAGGAATGTGGATCGGAATCCTTGGTGCAATATTGCCAATAACTCTCGTCACTTTACTTTATTACAACTTATATCACGCTGTTCAACCTTATTTGAAAGGCGAATTGTTTAATTTATTACCACTTACTCCATTTTTGTATCAAGTTAACGGCCTCATTTTATTGATGGGCATTTTCATTGGTGTGTGGGGAAGTTTTATGTCAGTACGTAAGTTTTTACGCGTTTAAACGCGAGCTTGAAAGGGGCAGAACATGAGAAAGAAACAATCTAAATGGATGGCAGTTTCCATTGCAACAGTATTGGGGTGTTCATTATTTATGACACAACCTGCGGATGCATTGGCTAACTCCTTGAACGATTTGAAAAATGAACAGAAACAATTGGATCATAAAAAATCACAATTGAATTCGACTATTAATCAGAAAAAAGGCGATATTTCAGAAAATCAATCGGACCAAGAAAAATTGCTTGCTCAAATTCAAKCTCTCGATAGCAAAATTATTGAGACAAATAGCGAAATAGATCGTGTGCTTGGAGACATTAAACGCACGAACTTAGAAATTGAAAAATTGCATGAAAGTATTACGGTTTTAGAAAAGAAAATCGCTGATCGTGACGAGTTAATTAAAGAGCGTCTTCGCTCCGTTCAGGAAAGTGGCGGTTCCGTCAATTATCTTGATGTGTTACTTGGAGCTAGTAGTTTCTCAGATTTCATTGACCGTTTCTCAGCTGTAAATACGCTAATGGATGCAGACCGCAAGATTTTGGAAGAACAGGCTGCAGATAAAAAGTCATTGGAAGCGCAGAAATCTTCGGTTGAAGAAAAATTGGCTCAACAAAAGACAAGCCGTGATAAATTAGTAAGTCTTAAAGCAAATCTTGATTCCCAAAAAGCTTCAAAAGGTAGATTAGTAGACCAACTAGAAGCGGAACAAGGAAAATTAATCCAACAAAAGAATTCACTTGAAAAAGAATATTCTGAAACACTCGAAATCAGTAAAGCGGTAGAGAGTAAAATAGTAGCTGAACAAGAGAGATTAATCGAAGTTGCACGTCAAGCTGAAATCGCACGCAAGAAAAAAGATGCTGCTGAACGCAATAAACATAATTCTTCAAATTCAAATGGAACACCTCCACCAGTAGTATCTTCTGGTGATTGGACACGCCCTGCTGCAGGACGTTTCTCTTCCACTTTCGGTGGTCGTAATATCGGATCAGGCGCGGAATTCCATTACGGCAGTGACATTGCAAACAGCATCGGTACACCGATTGTCTCAGCAGCGGATGGCATTGTTTCCCATGCAGGGCCAATGGGAACATACGGAAATGTAATTATGGTTACACATTCTATTAATGGTCAAATTTTCACGACTGTCTACGCGCATTTAAGTGGATACAATGTAAGTTCAGGTCAATCAGTCTCTAAAGGACAAATGATAGGTAGAATGGGAAATACTGGTCGTTCGACTGGACCTCATTTACATTTTGAAGTTCATGAAGGACCTTGGAATAGTGAACGTTCAAATGCGGTCAATCCGATTCGTTATGTATCATTCTAAAGTAAGTCAATTGAGCTCACTCTCAGGTAAACTGAGTGTGAGCTTTTTTATTGACGTTCACAAGCATATTTCTCCACATATTAAGTAGTTTGATATACGATATAGGGTATATTTGGAATGTCTTGAGGAGTTGAAAAGTGTTGCCGGTAACGGATTGGTTTATTATCAAGTCTCTAACAATTCCTTCATCGTGGATAGCAATACTTTTGGCGTTATTTATTACGGGAATCGTATTAAGGATGAAATTTGGGAAAGATACAGTAGATTGGTTTTCGGATGCAGCAATACTCTTTTTAATTGTATGGAAATTTAGTGTAGTGTTTACTGATTTTGATATGATTGTTAAATACCCACTTGGGATTCTTTATTTCAATGGGGGTGAAACCGGCTTCTACATTGCATTGGTTATAGCACTTAGTCGTTTAGTATGGCAAATAAGAAGCAGAGGTTTGCCTGAACGCGAGTTTGGCGCGATGCTTATTGGGTTCGTTTTGTTGCAATCTTTGTATCAATTCCTTATGGTTGTTATGAATGAAGCGGAAATTTGGCAGAAACTGATGACAATTTTTATTTTTACTGGAATGACTACCTTAACCTGGAAGAAAGCATTTGCATCAAATGTTTGGAGATTACAATTGCTTACTCTCTTTTTATTTACACATATCCTTGCGGCCGTTTTACAGCCTGAAGGTGTGTTCCAAAGTCCGCTGATGGTCACGGTACTATTCGTGATTTGCGGTTTTACCGTTTCTATATTTTTGAATAAACAACAAATGGAGGAGAACAAATGACCAAAAAAGTATTTGGACTCGTGATACTTGCTGTTCTTATAACGATTGTCATCGCGACGATGGTGAAAAATAACATCGATGAGGCAAAGTCCTTTGAAAATGAACAATTAGGTATCGAAATGACAGGTGTTGCTGCATCCGAAGGATTGAATAAAGGCGATACAGCACCAGATTTTGAATTAACAACACTTGATGGGAAAAAAGTGAAGCTCTCTGACTATCAAGGGAAAAAAGTAATCGTTAATTTCTGGGCGACGTGGTGTCCTCCTTGTAAGGCAGAAATGCCTCATATGCAAAATTACTATGAAGATTTCGCAGAAGAAGAAAATGTGGAAATATTAGCTGTCAATCTAACAAGCGGAGACAGTGAAGAGAAAGTGAACGATTTTGTACGGGACTACGGGCTGACTTTTCCGATTCCTATGGATACTGAAGGTGCCGTTGGTCAAACCTTTGAAGCCATCACTATACCTACTTCATATATGATTGATACTAAAGGCCGCATTCAGAACAAGATTGTAGGACCGATGGATGACCAAATGATTAAAGATTTTGTGTCTAATTTAGAATAAAAATGCTCTGTTAATAGGTATGGATGTTTATCGTACATTTGCGCTTGCCGCACGTTCCGCCATGAGACCCACAAGTATGAAAAACATACTTGTGGGTCTCATTTTTCAAAAGTACTGCTCCTGCGGTTACTCGTCGCAAAGAATAAGGCTGCTCCTGCGGTTACTCGTCGCAAAGAATAAGGCTGCTCCTGCGGTTACTCGTCGCAAAATACAATTTTGTGTCAACGCCTTCGTGACCAACATCCTGTTGGCCCGAGGAGGCTTGCCAGTTCTTCCGTGGAAAGGCACAGATTCCTTCTTTCTTAAAATCAACATTGAAAAATAACATAGCCAATAAAAATAAATCTGGCTTATTCTTGTCCTATCGTCACCTATTCGTTCATACACTGAAACGAAGAAAGTAGGGGGCGATTTTTTGAGACGAAGCAGGGTTTTTTTGTTTGGTTTTTTAGTGATTTTGATTCTTCTATTCCTCATTTTTTGGGCGCCTTTTAAAAAGGACAAGGTGGCAAGTGTACCAATCAGCCAACTGTCACCGATAGATCAGGCTTATGAACGTATCTTGGCAAGTTCTGTTCATCCCGTCGAGGGGAAACAATTGATTGAAGGTGCTTTACGGGGAATGGCAGATACACTTGGAGATCCTTATAGCAAATACATGACCAAAGAGGAAGCAAAGGCTCACCGTGAATCCTTATCGGACGAACGCGTGGGAATAGGGCTGGAGATTGTAGAAAATAAAGGTCGATTTATAGTTGTGACACCGATGAAAGAATCACCTGCTGAAAAAGCAGGAGTTAAACCGTATGACGAAATTGTAAGAGTAGATGGGAAGCGAGTAGAGGGAAAAAGCTTATCTGATTTGCTGTCGGCCATAAAAGGAAAAAAAGGAACCAATGTCTCATTAACGGTCTTCAGAGAAACGGAAGATCGACACGTAGAATTAAAGATGACTAGAACCGCACTTCAGATACAAACGGTGACTAGTGAGATAATTGAACAAGATAGTTCTTCGATTGGCTATGTAAGCATCTCTATGTTTGGTGAAAAAACAGCAGAAGAATGGGAAACGCAAACCCGCACACTCGTAACACAGGGGATTGATGGATTATTGATAGACGTGCGTGGTAATCCCGGAGGATATTTACATAGTGTAGAACAAGTAATTGGCACCATGTTGAAAAGCGGGCAAATCTTTGCTTACATGCAAGATTCAAAAGGAGCACTCGAGCCATTGGCCGTAAAATCAACAAATGAAGATGACTATACAAAAGTTATGAAAAAGATTCCGATTGTATTATTGCAGAACGAGGGTAGCGCCTCTGCAAGTGAAGTGTTGAGTGGTGCTTTAAAATCCAACCAACGGGCACTAATCGCCGGTTCCAAGAGTTTTGGAAAAGGCACCGTGCAAGAAACATGGGAGTTAACAAATGGGGGAGAAATGAAGTTATCTTCGCACAAATGGTTAACACCTAAACAGCAGTGGATTCATGGAACTGGGATTAAGGCGGATTTTGAAGTGAAAGCAAGCGAACTTTACCAGCTCGAACCCCTTCCGATTAGTGGAACTTATCAAGTAGGAGATTTTAATGTAGATGTACAGTATGGGCAAAAGGTATTGAAGGCATTAGGATTCCCTGTAACAAGAGTCGATGGCTATTTCGATGAAGATACAGCAAGAGCCGTGAAATCTTTCAAGGAACAAAAGAAACTTAAGGCAGAAGCGAAAATGGATATCGTTTTTTATAAAGAAGTCAGAGAGACCATCATGACCTATAAATCAAGCAAGAAACATGATAATCAGCTTCAGATGTCTCTAGGCTATTTATTCCACTCTATTCAAAAGTAGAAAAAACCTATACGCATTCCATCAACGGTTTGTTACAATGGAAAGAAATGCACGAACCGTTGATTGGGTGGTGATTCGTAAATGTGGCAAGAAATTGGACTAGAATTGATTAAGGGGATTGGAAAATTATTTATTAATCCATTATTTTATGTAGCAATCTGTTTTGCGGTGCTTCTAGGATACGTACGCGTAAAGAGGGAACGACGTTCATTTCGTACACGGATTCTTTGGGGTTGGACAGAGGTTAAGAGAATGTTCACGGATATATGGATGTATGCACTGATTTTATCCTTACTCAGTACAGGTATTGGTCTGACGCTTACGACAGATTGGGTGGTAACGTTCAGTTTGATCAGTGCGATTATTGTCGTACTTTTTATGTATCAGATTGGATCACCCGTCATTTCTGCAGCGCTTGCAACTTCCGCATTGTGGATTGGCTATAAAATGAATACTAGTTTTTCAATTTTGAATTTCGAATGGGTCGGGGATCGCAATTGGATTGAACTGTCTTTGCCTGTCAGTCTGTTAATGGGGGCAGCGGTAATTGCAGAGGGGTTGCTAATCCGAAAAACAGGTGCTGAATCGGCATCTCCTATATTGGAAAAATCGGCACGTGGTTTGACATCTGCCAGTTATTTATCAAAACGATTGTGGATGTTGCCTGTATTGGGCATTGTACCTGGAAGTGTAGTACCGGATTTCATGACTTATTGGCCACAATTTACATTTGGAAATGAAACGTTTGCTTTTGTGTTATTTCCAATTGTAATCGGGTTCCAGCAAAAAGCACGCAGGACACTCCCTGTGAATTTATATCCGAAGTTAGGTAAAGCCGTCATCACTGTTGGGATGGCCACAATAGGTTTATCACTCATCGCTTATTGGCTACCAGTTGTCGCAGCTATTAGTTTAGCTCTAGGTGCTTTTGCAAGAATAGGGGTATGGATGTATTTTGCGATAAAGGAAAGACAAGGCAATTACGCCGTTTCTCCACAAGATTCAGGCGTGATGATTGCAGGCGTATTACCGGAATCTCCAGCGGATAAGATGGGACTTGTCATTGGTGAATGTATCCGCAGGGTTAACGGGCAGACGGTCACGAATGAACGGGAATTATATGAAGCGATTCAAATAAATGCTGCACATTGCCGACTTGAAGTATTGGATCATCAAGGTGAAGTCAGATTAAGACAACATGTTATTTATCGTCACGATCATCATCGACTCGGTTTATTGGTTGTAAGATAGGAGAGCAATAATGGAATCAATGTTTACAAAAATACTATTTGCATTATTTTTACCAGGACTGCTCGTCGTACTGTTTACAAGAATCACATTTTCACATATCGTTGCTTTAATTTTAACCGTAGCTCTTATAACCGCCTCCGTCTATGTCGGGTATACGCATACATGGCTGTTATTTATTGTTGATGCATTATCATTGACAATCGGATTTTGGTACGCGACACGTATGATGGAACGAGGAAAAAGACAGGATGATTAACAAAACGTCTTTACACTTATGTGTAGAGACGTTTTTTTTGTGGGAAACATTGTGAATACTAATTATTTGAACTTGTAGACCCCTAGTAGTATATTGTAAATAAAATGTGGATTTTCATAAAAACTGGAGGGAAATTAAATGTATTTTCAATCTCATTTTTTATGATAAATTAGCAAGACAAGCGAAAATATTAAACATTTAACTGGCAATTATGTTGCTTATAAAAAAGCATAATATCGGAGGTATACAAAATGAAACCACAAATTACTGTTTATTCAACCAACACATGTCCATATTGCGACATGATGAAAAGTTTCCTGAAACAAAATGAAATGGAGTTCACGGAAGTGAATGTTCAAGCAAATCCTATAGCAGCACAAAAATTAGTGGAAACAACTGGGCAAATGGGAGTTCCACAAACAAATATTAACGGTCAATGGGTTTTGGGATTCGATCCGGATCGAGTTCTGGAACTTGTAAAAGCTTAAAAAGGGGATTTGTTAAGGGACTGCCTAGTTTATCTTACATTTGCTCTAGCCGAACATATAATGAATTGAAGTATAATAAAAAGCGAATAGCTATGATGCTATTCGTTTTTTGTCATATAATCCAAGTATATTACATCAACCTATCAAACCATATATCGCCAGAACAGCAATGGACCCCATGACAACGATAATTACATTCGCTCCAGCAAATGCTAGTGTAAAAGCGGCAAGTGCACCAATAAGCCCGAATAACATATTTCCTTCCTGTACAAACAGCATAGCGGGAAAGATCAGTGCGCCCAAAACAGCGTAAGGAATATTACGCAGTATTCCGCTGACAATGGGAGGCAATTCTCGGCCTTCCAGAAATGTTAGTGGAAATGCGCGTGGTATATAGGTGACCACAGCCATTCCAAGTAACATCCACCAGTACGATTTTTCCATTAACTTGCACTTCCTTTCTTCGCATACAGCATTTCAACCAAAATGGCTGAACCGAGCGTCGCTACTAAAATGGACCATCCTGTTGAAAAGAGGCCGCTCCAATACAAAGCACTGTGAATCACAGCACCGAAGAAAGCCAGCAGGATCACTTTACGGTTACCTTTCATGGATGGAACGAGCAGTCCGACAAACATTGCGTATAAAGCAATCGACATTGCTGCTTGAAGGAACTCGGGTAAATTGGCACCAATGACATGACCTATAGCAGTGAAGACAACCCAGCTGCCGTAAGAAATCAGAATGACACCGGCTGCAAAAGGAGTCCGGATTTTGTCGGCTTTATTTGTTGCTAATACGGAGAACGTTTCATCCGTTACCCCAAACGCATATATGGCTTTTTTCCAACGTGCATCAGGTTGCATCTTTTCATTTAATGAGGCCGTCATAAGAAAGTGTCGGATATTGACAACAAACGTATTAAGAACAATTAAGATAGGGTCTACACCTGTTGATAATAAAGTTAACGATATGTATTGTGCAGCACCAGCAAAAACGAATATACTCATGGCTGTTGCTTCCCACATAGACAACCCGGTTGTTTTTGCTAGTAATCCAAAGGTTAATGCGATAGGAAAGTAGCCAATGGCAATGCTTAACCCAGCTCTTATTCCATTCATAAATGTCATTGGTCGAATTCCTCCCGCTTCAAAGTTTAATATATTATACATCTGTATGGTAAAGTAAACAATAAGAGGTGAAGAGATGGAACAGATGAGACGTAATTTAGGCCTACAATTAAAAATGATTCGACAACAACGCGGGATGAGTTTAGATGATATCGCCAAACTGACGGATGTAAGTAAAGCACAATTGGCGCAAATGGAAAAAGGTGAATCCAATCCTACGGTTTCTACCATTTGGAAAATTGCAGACGGACTTAAAATCAGCTTCTCATCTTTATTGCAACCACCGAGGCTGAATGCAAAAAAAATATCACCTACAGATATTCCTTTTTTAACAGAAGACGAAGGCCGTTACCGTGTATTTTCCATTATTCCGTATGATCCAAAACGGGGCTGGGAGTTTTATCGGATTGAAATGGATCCTTTATGTTCTTATGAAAGTGCCCCTCACCTGAAAGGTGTCGAGGAATCGCTTACAATAGTAGATGGACAACTGAAAGTCATCCTTGAAAGTGAACAAGTTGATTTACTAAAAGGAGACACACTTGTTTTTTCCGGAAATCAGACACATCGGTATGTGAATAATAGCGAAGAAACGACGGTCATTCATTTAATCATCCATTATCAGTATGTTTGATGTTGGCAGTCGACGGGGAAACTGAAGGATAACTATAATTTTTTTGAGGATGAGGAACATGTTCGATTGGTTAACAACTGAAAATTTATTGGAACTAACAAGGGACTATCGTTCACTGGGACCTCTCATTGGCTTCCTGTTACCATTTTTAGAAGCATTTTTACCGTTTTTACCCCTATTTGTATTCGTTTTTGCAAATGCTAGCGCATATGGTTTATGGATAGGGTTTTTATTATCGTGGGCGGGGACAGTTGTGGGTTCATATTTAGTTTTCTTACTGGTTCGAAAATATGGACGGGCGCGCTTTCTTCGTTTCATGACCAAACACGAGCGTGTTCAAAAATTAATCCATTGGGTTGAGACCCATGGTTTCGCTCCATTATTTTTGCTGTTATGTTTTCCTTTTACCCCGTCAGCATTAGTCAATTTGGTAGCAGGATTGTCTAACATGAAAAAGAATTCTTATTTATGGACATTGTTGGCTGGGAAATTTGTGATGATTTTGACAATCAGCTTCATCGGTTATGATATCAAAGCCCTAATTACACAGCCGATACGGACTGCTATTGTCATTGGCGTTATCATTTTGCTTTGGTTCATCGGAAAACAAATTGAACGTAGATTGAATGCACGGGTGGAAGCTAACTTTTTATTGGTTCAAAAAGAACGACAGGAAGGGAAGGGGCCAACGGTTTGACTTCAATGAAAAAAGAGGCATGGGAATGGTTAAAAGCGATTGTCATCGGAGTAATGATCATTGTCATCATTCGTTCATTTCTTATCACGAATTATGCCGTCTCTGGCCATTCGATGGAGCCTACACTCCACAATTTGGATAAAGTACTAGTGAGTAAAATTTCGTATTCCGTTGGTGATATTGATCGTCTGGATGTTTTGGTTTTTCATTCCGCTGACAATGAAGATTTTGTAAAACGAGTCATTGGAATACCAGGAGATGTCCTCACGTACAAGAACGACAAGCTCTTTATCAACAACCAAAGAGTGGAAGAACCGTATTTGCAGTCATATGATGCCTATCAAAACCCCGACGACCGATTAACAGAGAACTTTACGCTTGAAGGAATCACTGGGGCAGTACGTATTCCCCCTGATTCGTATTTTGTTCTTGGTGATAATCGCAGACAAAGTTTGGACAGTCGTTATTTTCAATTCGTCAACAAAGAAGATATCGTTGGAAAAGTAGTCGCAAGGTACTGGCCACTTGAATCAGCAACAATGAATTTCTCAGGTGAAAATCCCGAATAATTTCCCCCTCTTGCAGTAGTTCGGTACAATAGAGGGAAGGAAAATATTCGGGATTTTGTTTGTTTTTTATACATGATTTAATAGGGGGGCATGGATGTGTCATTACGATTAATTACCGGACGAGCTGGTGTAGGGAAATCTGAATTCATGCGGCATGAAGTAACTGAAAATGCCATGAGTAATCCACTGGGTGCGCCTATATTTTTTGTGGTACCTGACCAAATGTCCTTTTCCACTGAATTTGCACTYTCAGCAATGGATCATTCAAAAGGAATCATCCGTACACAAGTCACTACATTCAAACGACTGGCTTGGCGTGTATTACAGGAAACAGGAGGGATAAGCCGTCAGGAAATCAGTGGATTCGGCTACCGCATGTTAATCCGCCGATTGCTTGAAGAACACAAGGAAGAGTTCTCTCTTTTTAAGCAAGCCGCCAATAAACGAGGATTTACTAACCAGATGGAAATGTTGTTAAAGGAGTTCACCCGATACTGCCTTGACGGTACAACTTTAATTTCTCTTGAGGAATCTCTTAAACAACTGAATGCCCCGCGCACTTTACAAGATAAGTCACATGACTTGACGGTTTTGTTGCGTGCTTTGGAGGAACGGCTTGGAACTGCTTATATTGACAGCGAAGGTTACTATGCTTTGCTGTCCAAGCAAATTGTTCAATCGGAATTAATTGCTGAGGCGGACGTTTATATTGATGGTTTTGTGACGATGACAACCCGGGAATACGAAATTATCGGTGAACTGATTAAACATGCGAAACGCGTCACCATTGCACTGCCTTTGGATGATGAAAGCCTTGATTTGATGGATGAGCAGTCATTATTCCACAGTGCCGCTAAGACTGCAGAACGTTTAAAGGAAGTGGCACGTACTGAATCCATAGCAATTGAACCTTCAATCCATTTAAACGAAAACAAGCGTTTTATGACAAATGAGATTAAACATATTGAAGCGAACTTACATAGTTATCCCGTACCATCCATTGACGATCATAATCATGTACTTGTGGTGGAAGCGGACAGTAGAAGGGCAGAAATTCACGCAGTTGCAAGACGTATCCGAAGTCTTGTTCGTGACGATCAGCTTCGCTATCGTGATGTTGCGATTTTATATCGCCAACCCGAAGTGTACGATGAATTGATTGAAACCACATTTGCTCAATACGATATTCCTGTATTCATCAATCGGAAAAAGGCCATGCTTCATCATCCATTGGTCGAATTCAGTCGTTCTGTTTTTGAAGCAGTTTTAAATGATTTTCAATATGAGCCAATGTTCAGGGCCATCAAAACGGATTTGTTCTTCCCGCTACAAGCAAATAAAAGAGTATGGCGAGAACGCGCAGATCGTTTAGAGAATTTCGTGATTTCACAAGGGATTTACGGCGAACGCTGGACGGATGAACGACGCTGGCTCGTGAAAAAATACCGTGGACTTGAATTCCATTCAAAAGTTCAAACAGATGAAGAACGTGCTATCCAAGCTGACATAACCGCAGTGAAGAACATCGTTTTGACCCCTCTTCAGGAGTTTAGACGGAAAATAGAGGCATGCGGGACAGGAAGAGACGTCGCACAGGCACTATTTGAATTAATCGAAGAATTACAGATTTACGATAAGCTGCAAGTATTAAAAGATGAGGAAAATGAACAGGGGCGTCTTTTGCTAGCTACCGAGCATGACCAGGCCTGGTCACAGTGGGTAGATGTACTGGATCAATTTGTGTTGATGTTTGGTGATGAAAAACTGACGCCTAAAGAAAGCTTGCTACTATTGGAAGAAGGTTTTGACACGTTGGAGTTCTCCCGCATTCCACCGTCACTCGATCAAGTAACCGTAGCAACGGTTGATTTATCCCGATTGTCCGATATTCGGGCAGCATTTGTCATTGGCGTCAATGACGGGGTATTTCCAAAACGACTCGAACAGGAAGGGTTGCTTTCGGATACCGAGCGGGAATGGTTTATGCAAATTGGCTTTGAGCTGGCTCCGACGTCCAAAATGCGTCTGATGGACGAATCTTATATGGCGTACCGAGCGGTGACAACAGCTTCCGAAAAACTGTTTGTGTCATACGCTGTTGCGGATGAAGAAGGGAAAGCACTGCTTCCTTCGACATTCATCAAACGATTGCAACAATTGTTGCCGAAAATCGAAGTGGAACTGGCTGTCATTGATCCGGCTGTTTTGAAAGACAGTACAGATTACTATATCCAACATCCTCGGGCAACTTTGCCGTACCTTGCCACTAAATTAAAACAAGCGGTTGTTGAAGAAAATCTGGAGGAAGAATGGCAGGCGGTTGCTTCCTATTATGAAAATGATCCATTTTGGCATAGCGTTTTCGAACGGATTATTCGACCACTGACGAATCCAATAATCGCAGAGCGTCTGGACCGTGAAACGACCAATGCCTTGTATGGGGATACGTTTACATCTAGTGTGTCACGTGTCGAGAAATATTACAGTTGTCCTTTTGCACATTTCGCAACGTATGGTTTGCGCTTGGAAGAACGCGCAGAATATTTACTAGAAGCCCCGGCCATCGGAGATTTATTCCATGCCGCTTTGAAATGGATTTCTGACGAAACGAAGCGATTGGGGTTAACTTGGGCACAGCTTTCAACTACTCAGGCTTGGGAACTGGCGAGACAAGCAGTAGAAGAAATTTCGCCATTTTTTGTCCATCAAATTTTACTCAGCACAAAAAGATATACCTATATTCAACGTAAACTCGTCCAGATTTTGCAACGCACCATGACGACTTTACGGGATCATGCCAGTGTCTCTACTTTTGTTCCAATCGCGATAGAAACTGGTTTTGGTCCTGGAGAAGAATTGCCCACATTGGAAATCCCATTGAAAAATGGTCACGCCATGAAAATGCGTGGTCGTATAGACCGCGTGGACGCAGCTGTTGTGGATGGCCAACCATTTGTGCGAATCGTTGATTACAAATCGTCCGCCAAAGGACTCGATTTAAATGATGTGTATTATGGAATTTCCCTACAGATGCTTACGTACTTGGATGTGGCTGTCAGCAACTCGGCAATTTGGTTAGGTGAAGATGCCAGTCCGGCAGGTGTTTTATATATGCATGTTCATAATCCAATGTTGAAATTGGCTAAAGAGCTTTCTGACATGGACCTTGCGGAAGAAGTATTTAAGAAATATAAAATGCGCGGTTTATTGATAGACGATGCCAACGTCTTAAGCAAAATGGATACGGAAATAGCGGGCACTTCAAAAGTAATACCAGCCCGTATCAATAAAGACGGCTCCATATCCAAATCTTTTTCGAAAGTTGTGTCCACACAGGACATGGCGAATTTGCGGACATTTGTACGTAAAAAGCATCAGCAAGCCGGAGATGGGATGCTCGCTGGCGATACACGGGTACTGCCCTACAGGATGAAGGATAAAACAGCATGCGACTATTGTAATTTCCGTAGTGTATGTCAGTTTGATCCTACAGATCCTGACCAGCACTATCGTAAACTGTCGGTAGGTACACCAGAAGAAGTCACGCAACGAATTAAAGAGGAGGTCTCACCTGATGCTGATACCGATTAAACCACAAGATGTTACATGGACTGACGCTCAGTGGCGCGCCATTTTTGCAGAAGGACGTGACATACTCGTTTCAGCAGCAGCTGGCTCAGGAAAAACGGCTGTCCTGATTGAACGTCTAATCCAAAAGATGATTCGTGAAGATAATCCGATTGATGTGGATGAGCTTCTCGTTGTGACATTTACCAATGCATCGGCGGCCGAAATGCGACACCGGATGGCGGAAGCGCTGGAAAAAGCGCTTGTGAAAAATCCGAATTCCAGTCATTTAAGAAGACAATTGAGTCTATTGAATAAAGCGCAAATCTCGACACTTCACTCTTTTTGTTTATCCATCGTTAAGCAGTACGCTTACATCCTCGATTTGGATCCTGGATTCAGACTGGCAAACGAAGCGGAAGCAGCCCTAATTCGTGATGATGTATTGGCTGCGATATTGGAGTCGGCGCATAAAGCGGAAAATCCGGAATCGCTGTACAGACTTGTTGACAGTTTCACGACAGACCGGGACGATCAAATGATTGAAACGTTGATTGATAAATTATATGACACAGCAAGTGTACATCCGGAACCGAAGAAATGGTTACAGTCAATCCCACAAAGCTATAATGTGCCTGACGATATGGTAATCGATGATCTGCCTTTTATCGAAGCACTTAAACTGACCATCCAGCATGCTATGGAAGAAGCGTATGCGATGACGGAAGAGATTCGTCAATATGCGTTGCTGCCGGCAGGTCCAGCTCCTTACGGGACCACAGTGGAACAAGATCAACTCGTAATTGCAGAAGCAATTCGTCGTATTTCCACACAATCGTGGCAGTCGACTTTTGACTTTTTCCAAACGTTGAAATTTGCGACGGCTGCCCGTATCCCGAAAGATACGTTCGACGACGAACTCGTTCAAAAAGCGAAAGATAAACGTGATCAATTGAAGAAACGCGTCAATGGTGTGAAAGAAGCCTATTTCACACGAACACCAGCAAGATTATTGCAGGAAATGAGAATGATGCACCCTCTGCTAGTAACATTGGTGGAACTGACATTAACTTATGGTGACCAATATCGTTTGGCAAAAAGTGAGCGAGGGTTAGTCGATTTCTCGGATTTGGAGCATTTTGCCTTGCAAATATTGACGGAAGAAGAAGATGGCCAACTTGTTCCTTCAAGCACGGCACAGGACATCATGATGCAGTACAAAGAAGTTCTGGTGGATGAATATCAGGATACAAACCGTTTGCAAGAAACCATTTTACAGATTGTCAAAACCGGTACGGAAGCAAATGGCAATATGTTCATGGTAGGTGACGTCAAACAATCGATTTATCGTTTCCGCTTGGCTGAACCGATGTTGTTCCTGGAGAAGTACTTGAAGTTTACGACAGAAGCACAACATACAGGTGTGAAAATCGATTTGAATGCCAACTTCCGAAGTCGCGCGGAAGTTTTGGATGCAACCAATTTTATATTTTCTCAAATCATGGGGAAACGAGTTGGGGAAATTGATTACGATGAAGCGGCAGCCTTAAAAGCAGGAGCTCCGTATCCGGATCAGCCATCTGCAGTAGAGCTTACGATTCTGTCTCAGCAAACGGAAGATGTCGATGAAGCTGCGAGTGAAGACGAAGAAATCAATGAAGAAATCTTAGAAATTGACGAGTTGAAAAAATCCCAGTGGGAAGCTCGCTATATCATCCGAAAAATTCGCTCATTAATGGATCAGAAAACGATGGTCGTCGATGCGTGGACAAAAAAAGAACGTCCACTTGAATACCGGGATATAGTGATCCTGACGAGATCTATGACTTGGTCAGCTGATCTAACGGAAGAATTCAAGCAGGCGGGCATTCCGTTATATGCTAACCTTTCAAAAGGTTATTTTGATGCGCTTGAAGTGATGATTATGTTGAATACCCTGCGTATTGTCGATAATCCATATCAGGATATTCCCCTGGCTTCGGTGCTAAGGGCACCATTTGTCGGGTTAACAGAAGCAGAGCTTTCCCATATCCGTCTTTCCGCTCCTAAAGAACCATTTTATGAAGCGCTTAAAAACTTCGTCCGAATGGGTGGCAGTGGCATCGCTTCCGAAACAGCTGAAAAGCTGCAGCGATTCTTCCTTCATTATGAAGAATGGCGTGATTTGGCACGACGGGGATCATTGGCAGACTTAATATGGCGAATTTATATGGATACCCACTATTACGAAATGGTCGGCGCCATGCCAGGAGGAAAACAAAGACAAGCGAACTTGCGTGCGTTGCATGACCGTGCACTGTCTTATGAAAAATCGTCCTTCCGTGGACTTTTCCGCTTTTTGCGATTTATCGACCGAATGAAAAAGCGTGGAGACGACTTGGGAACAGCACGTGCAATGAGTGAAAAAGAAAACGTCGTCCGTTTAATGACAATCCATTCTTCCAAGGGACTTGAATTTCCTTATGTGTTCATTGCCGGTCTTGGCCGTGACTTCAATCAAATGGATTTCAATGAACTGTATTTATTTGATCAGACGTTCGGTTTGGCTGTAAAAGCAGTGGATCCGGATAAACGAATTTCCTTTACATCACTGCCATTTTTGGCCATGAAAGAAAAGAAACAGCTGGAGCTGAAGTCGGAAGAAATGCGGGTTTTATACGTAGCGATGACACGAGCAAAGGAAAAGTTAATGCTCGTCGGGACTGTTAAGGATGCACAAAAATCGATTGACAAGTGGCAGGATATTGCCGCTTCCAGTGGTGATATGTTACCGGAGTATGTACGTTCACGTGCGAAGGGGTTCCTGGATTGGATTGGTCCTGCCGTCGCTAGACATCATGACTTCGCGTTGTGGCAAGGACAGGTGGATTCAGATGCATTGCAACATCCATCAAAATGGTCGTTTGAAACGATTCATGTAGAAGAATTACGACAGGTCATTGCAATCGAGACTACTTCAGAGCCGTCTGATGCCACGAAGCAAAAAGGAATTTCCCCGGAAATAATGAGTGAAGTGGAACGTCGATTCAATACAGTCTATATTCACGAGCGTTCAACCGTCAAACGTTCCAAGCAATCGGTAAGTGAACTGAAACGAATTGATCAACTGCGAAAAGAAGAAGAACCCGAATTTTTCAGGACGAAAGAAGTTCAGCAAGCCATTACCAGTGTTCATAAACGACCTGCTTTTCTACAACAAGGGGAGCACAAACTGACAAGTGCAGAAATTGGTACAGCGATGCATACGGCCATGCAGCATCTCGATTTCAATTTACAGCCTGGCAAGGAAATGATTGAATCCTTTATTCAACTGCTTGCAGATCGTCAGTTGTTGACTACAAATGAAGCAAAAGCCATAAAAGTGAATGCCATCGAAAACTTCCTGCAATCACCGCTTGTGGACAGATTGCGTCATGCTTCCGAAGTCCTGCGTGAAGTACCTTTTACGTATGGTATGAAAGACGAGGATGGGGACATTCAAATTTTGCAGGGTATCGCAGATTGCTTATTCCAGGAAGAAGATGGACAGTGGGTATTACTCGACTATAAAACCGATCGAATTAGAGGTGTTTTCCATAACGAGACTTCGATTTTGCGGGAAATGCAGCATCGCTATGGTTTACAGCTGTCGCTGTATCAAAAAGCTATAGAAAATATTCTTTCCATCACCATCAAGGAAAAAATATTGTATTTGTTTGACTCGAATCAAATCTTTGTATTGGAG
Source organism: Paenisporosarcina sp. P4_D4 (assembly GCF_056401835.1). Classification (NCBI taxonomy): domain Bacteria; kingdom Bacillati; phylum Bacillota; class Bacilli; order Caryophanales; family Caryophanaceae; genus Paenisporosarcina; species Paenisporosarcina sp. P4_D4. The sequence continues at coordinate 33,525 of NZ_JBFUIO010000014.1, forward strand.
GATTTAAGGTGAATTTAAGACCTACAGAATTACAGGAACGGGTCGTTGCAATCGATATGATGCGCGGCTTCTCACTCCTAGGGATTTTTATCGTCAATATGCTGGCGTTTCATACTCCCTATTACTACATAAATCCGTACACTTGGTATACAGATCTGAGTGATAAAGAAACGTTTCAATGGATAGATATAGTGTTACAAGGAAGTGTATATCCTTTATTWTCCATGCTATTTGGCTATGGATTGATGATGCAATTCCTTAAATCAAAGCAACGAGGAGGATCTTTCCTACCACTTGCAATACGCAGGTTAAGCGTATTATTGATCATCGGAATTCTACATGCTTTCCTAATTTGGTCAGGTGACATATTGATCACATATGCACTGAGCGGGTTTATTGTCATTTTGTTGTTGCGACTTTCAAGTGGCTGGTTACTTGGAATTGCGCTTCCTCTTTATCTCATACCGAACTTAGGTTTCTCGTTTTTACTTTATTACGCAGCGCAAACTGGCCAAGAATTTTATGCCGGTGTACAGGAGATTGAATCTTCTATCCTGGCATTTGGTTCTGGAAGCTGGACTGATATTTTCATTCAGCGGGCAGCCGATTGGAGCTATGCCAATATTGAGTCGGGGACCATATTATTAATAGGTATAACGATTTTCCCTTACATGCTGATTGGTGCTGCGGCGGCTAAAGCGAAATTGATTGAACGCACATCAGAGAAGAAGATATTTTGGATTGGATTGACGGTACTATCATTGGGAGTGGGGTATTTCATCAAGTTCTTGCCTTTCACAAAAGAAGCGGACTTTTTCACAATGTATGTCCAAGATATATTTGGAGGTCCCTTGGTCGCTATTGGCTATGCAGGACTGATTGCACTGTTATGTCAATTAACTGTCTTCCGTAAGCTCTTCTCGCCTGTTGCTAAAGTTGGAAGAATGTCCATGACGACATATTTAACACAATCAGTCATTGCCACCACCATCTTTTATTCTTATGGGTTTGGCTTGTATGGCAAAGTGGATGTACTGACAGGTACTTGGCTCGCTGTCGGAATATTTATCGTCCAAATAATATTCGCAGAAATCTGGTTATCCAAGTTTAAGCAAGGACCGATTGAAATGCTCTGGAAAAGAGCGACGTATGGAAAATTAAATAAAAAAAATCGATGAAAAATTTGTCGAAGTATCGTAGACTGAATTAAACAAAAATTAATTCAGAGGGAGTGTCAGTGTATGAAAATCGTTTCTTTTCGCTATGAAGGTCAAATTCGTTTCGGTCCCAAGGTGAAGAAAGAAGAAGCCGTATGGGACGTGGTGGCGATACAACAGACGTTCCAAGTGTTGCCCGATTTCCCTCAGAACATTGTTGATGGAATTGAAAAAGGAATGGATTTTGTTGAGCAGATGCGTAAGCTCACAGATGCTGCTCTGAATTCTGAAGAGCCGAATCAATTCAAACGACCATTTTCAAGTATCGAATGGCTATCTCCGATTCCACGAACGCCGAAAAACATTTTTGGTGTGGGCCGAAACTATGCAGAGCATGCAAAAGAAATGGGTTCAGAAGCTGCACCAGAACATTTGATGATCTTCACAAAATCACCGACAACAATTGCAGCAGACGGAGAATCACTTTCAGTACATTCAGATACCACTTCTTCATATGACTATGAAGGTGAACTGGCCGTTGTGATCAGTAAAAAAGGAGAAAATATTCCTAAAAAACTTGCGTATGATCATGTGTTTGGCTATACAATCGCAAACGACTTAACAGCGCGTGATTTACAGAAGAAACACCAGCAATTTTTCCTTGGCAAAAGCTTGAAAGGATCTTGTCCGATGGGTCCATATTTGGTGACGAAAGACGAGTTACCAAATCCACAAAATCTATCCATTGTGACAAAAGTGAATGACGAAGTACGCCAAAATGGACATACAGATGATATGATTTTTTCTGTAGAAGAATTGATTGCACAAATTTCTGCATTGGTAACACTTGAACCTGGAGATGTAATTTTGACAGGAACTCCTTCTGGTGTGGGAAAAGGCTTTAATCCCCCAAAATTTTTGGTAGCCGGTGATACAGTGAAGGTGTCTGTTGAAGGAATTGGCACATTGGTAAACCAATTTGAATAAAGATTTATTTAGGCTTTGTAACATCATGTTATTGAATAAGAGAATCTTCGTGACTCCTGCTGAAAAATGGATTGCCAAAACTCTTCAGTGAGAATAAACGAACGAAATGCAATTTTGTGGCAACACCTTCGTGACCAACATCCTGTTGGCCAGAGGTGGCTTGTCAGTTCGTCCGCGGAAAGGGAGCAGAGATTCACACTTTTTTTATAAATTGAAACTAGTAGGTTAAAAAGTTTATTAGTCAGCGAGATATGATACGATAGAATTGAACGATTAATTAGATGAGGTGACGATTTTGGATTTTTTAGCTAACACGCACTTACACATTACAGCTTGGGTACTAGGTATTATCTTGTTCTTTGTCTCTGTTTTACTTAAGACAGGCAAAGGACAAAAAATCACACATATGGTGTTACGTTTAGTTTACGTATTCATCATTTTGACAGGTGTGGCATTGTTCATGGTTGGCATGGATTCCGATATGGGCATGCTTTATGGATTTAAGTTCCTTGGTGGAATTTTAGTCATCGGCATGATGGAAATGATTTTGGTTCGTATGAAAAAACAAAAACCAACAACGATGTTTTGGGTATTATTGTTCGTGTTCTTGTTTATCACAATGTTCCTAGGGTTCTCATTACCATTAGGCAGCAGCTTTTTAGCATAAACAAAGGAAGAAACCACTTTACTTCATTTATTTGGAGTGAAGTGGTTTTTTTATTGCGTGATTTGAAGGGCAGTGGATGGTTAGGTGGAAAAAAAACTTAGTTGGAATCGGACACTTACCAGGTTCCTTGAGGTATCCATGTTATTTTTCACAGTTTTGACGTAAATACTACTTAAATCTTTGCTAATCATGGCGTGGCAATGTTCCGTTTGATAAAATAACGTAGGAAGATTCGTTAGAGGAGGACCTCAATTGAAAATAGATAAATGGATTCGTGCAACAATTGCAGCAACATTACTTATGGGTTTGATTGCCCCGTTAACTACACAGGCGGCATCAAAACAATCCATTGAAAACGAAAGTATATACGACTTACTAGTCGACCGCTATTTCAATAAAACAATTGAAAATGATTTTGAAGTTGATGCGAGGGAGCCCAGTGCATTTGCAGGTGGCGATTTCGAAGGTGTGGCGGAAAAATTGGATCACATCCAAAAGATGGGCTTTACGATGGTGTCTTTAGGACCCGTCTTTTCAACAGAGACATATGACGGGAAACGTGTCATGGATTACGGGCAACTAGAACGTCATTTTGGGACATCCGAAGAGCTTACAGCTTTGATCAAAAAAGCGCATAAAAACAACATGAGCGTCATGATTGATTTCCCGCTTCAAAATGTAAGTGCGAAGCACGTTTGGGCAAAAGATAAGGACAAGGCTTCCTGGGTACAATCCAATGAAGATGGAACGATCTCATGGGATTTAACAAATGAAGATGCACAAAAAGCGATTGAACAGGCAGCGCTTGATTTTGTAAAAAAATATAAAGTAGATGCCGTGCGATTGACTGAAATTGAAGGAATCGATTCTGCGTTTTTAAATTCATTGATCGAGAGCCTTAAAAAAGACAATGAACATTTATCTGTGCTCAGTTCCGAATCTAGTGAAGCTAAATTCGATGCCACAGTAGTAAGTGGACAAGAAGATATGTATCGAAACATTTTCAAAAATGTAGATTTAGATTCAAAGGCATTGGAAGAAATATCGACTGAAAATCCAGTCATCCATCAAATTGATACGATCAATTCAAAACGATTCACCGCCAATGCGGCCGAAGAAAATATGTTTCCGCCTACACGTTGGAAAATGGCAATGGCTACTTTATTGTCAATGCCCGGTATACCAATGATGACTTACGGTTCGGAGATTGCAGTAAACGGAGAGAAGCCTCCAGCTTCTCACCCGATTATGGACTTTAAGACTGATGAAGAATTGATTGAATATATTGGAGATGTACAATCGCTTCGAAATGATTCAGCAGCATTTCGGACAGGTTCAATGGAAATGTTATATAACGAAGCCGGCTTGATGGTGTATGAACGTTCGAATGATGAGGAAACTTGGATTGTCGCCATCAACAATACAGGTGGTACTCAAAGCTTTGATATCCCACGAGAAGTGGTTGGCGATAATAAACAACTTCGTGGTTTAATTGAAGGGGATATTTTACGACAAAGAGATGATGGAAACTATCGTCTGGTAGTGGACAGAGAAATTGCCGAATTTTATCAAGTAACTGATGATAAAGGAATCAATAAAGGGTATTTAGCAGCTCTTGTTTTAGTCTACATTCTATTCATGTTCTTCATTTATCTTGTTTGGCGCAAAGGTAAGCAACGAAAATTAGATGAAAAGAAAAATATAGGATAGTTGTAATTCTATTGCATGGGGACTGTATACCACCAGCAGCAAAATCGTGTACCCAATGATCAAGCCGGTTTTCCTATTAAATGGAATAACCGGCTTTATTATAAGAGAGCCCTCGCTTCACCAAGCGAAAGTTTTTTCTATTCTTTTGCTTTTGTCCAATGGTTCTAAAAGAACATATTTATGTATAAACAGAAAGCATAACATCACTATCGTCTTATAATACTTCTAAAGAGGATAAGCTTATTCCAGCGGTATTGAATCCAACAAGATTGATTTTTCGTTTTTATTTTGATTGGTTTTCATCGGAAAAATCAAGTTCCTATCGTTCTTCTATTAATTGCTCTCCAGTCCATTCTTCATTTGGTTTTTCTTCGGTCAGCCTAAAATTATACTTTTTGTAAAGATATCGAGCGGTGTTGAGCGTGCTTACCGTCCATAAGAACACATGCTGATAATTTTGTGCCTTACAGAAATTAAGAGCATGCTCCATTAGTTTCTTTCCTAAGCCCATTCCTTGAAAGTTTTCATCTAAAACAAACCATCTTAGCTGTGCTACGTTTTCACTCGACTTAGTAATTGCAATCGAACCAACGATTTCACCATTCACTTCAGCAACCCATAGCTCTCCACCATCCGTATCGATCATAAATTCAGTTAAACCTTTCATGACGTAATATTCAAAGATTCGTCCGAATTTATATGTCTTGGCATATAACCTTCCATGTAGGTGGGCGACATATCCAATATCTCCGGGTTGAAATGGATGAATGGAGACAACCAGTGAGGAATCATTTTCATTTGAATAAATAGATTCGATTGATTCCATAGATTGGACTAGCTCTGACAGATGTTTCGCATAGCAATATTCCTCGAAAAACAAAAATCGCTTGAGACAACTTACAGTCCCAAGCGATTTTTTCAATTTCATTAAGAATGGATTCTACTGAAATATTAATTCTTTCAATAATCGCAATGTCTTGCTCCTGAGGTTACTCGTCGCAAAGGGAACCTTTCAAGCGCCGGCGTCGAGCTAAAGTGACGCTTTTCGCTTTTCTAATTAGCTCGGTAACCGACCATATTCACGGGATCTTTTGGTGATGAATAGGGAGGGGCATAGGCCAGTTCCAAAGCTTGTAAATCGTCCATTGTGAGACCGGCAAAAATGGCAGTGGAGAGGACATCAATTCGTTTATCGATACCTTTACCACCAACTGCTTGTGCACCCAATACTTTGCGGGTTACAGAATCATAATGAACTTTCAAGAATATGTTTGCATGGTCCGGATAATAGCCAGCATTGGATTTAGATTTTTGAATAATCGTTTCAAACTTCATCGGACTATCTTTCAATGTTCGCTCATTTAATCCAGTTAATGCCACATCCAGTGAGAAGACTTTGCAAATCGTTGTACCAAGTAATCCTTTGAAAGGGATCTTTTCCCCGGTTATATGTTTCGCGACAATAAATGCCTGACGGTGAGCTGGCCATGCTAGCGGAACGCGTTTGGCGCCGCCAGTGATGAAATCTTTATTTTCTGCAGCATCTCCGATTGCATATATATAAGCATCATTCGTCTGCAAATATTCGTTTGTGACAATCCCTCGCGTTTCGCCAATCGTTAAACCAGCGTCCTCAGCCAATTTCGTATTGGGCGATACACCGATGCTCATGAGAATGAAATCGGCTTGGATCGTTTCGCCAGAATCGAGAACCAGATTAGAACCCTTTACATTGGTAATAAAATCTTCCTTATATATGCGCACACCATGGTCACTTAGCTCTTTTTCCACAAGGGCAGAGCAGTCCACGTCCATGATGTTCATCACTTGAGGGGATTTTTCGACAATTGATACGTTCAAACCAATGTCAACAAGGTTTTCTGCCATTTCCACACCGATAAATCCAGCACCCACAATTACACAGCTTTTAGGTTTCTCAGTGGATATATATCCATTGATTTTTTTCATATCACTGAAGTTACGCAACGTGAACATGATCGCGCTTTCCAGACCGGTTGTTTCAGGCACAATCGGTGTACCACCTGGAGAGAGGATAAGAAAATCGTAAGTTTCTTTAAAGGATTGCTGTGACTCGAGATTCAAGACTTCTACCGTCTTAAACTGGCGATCAATTTTTGTCACACGATGTTTCAGAAAAACATTGATTTTCCGCTCGTTTTTAAACTCTTCAGGAGTTGCCGCAATCAAACGATTGGGCTCTGAAATTTTCCCTCCGATGACATACGGCATTCCGCACGCACCATACGACATCGTATCATCCTGATCGAACACAACAATCTCTGCGTTTTTGTCATAAAAACGAATTTGGGAAGCGACAGTCGCTCCTCCTGCAACAGCTCCAACGATGACGATTTTCTTCATGTTCACTCGCTCCGTTTCTTATGGCTGTATCTGATTTGAAAAGAACAAAGCTAATGCACCAGGACCAGTATGTGCACCTATCGCAGATCCGATAATATGAATTTCTACATGTTTTGGATGGAATGTTTCTTCAACCATTGCCTTCATTTCCATTGCAAATGCTTCATCGTCAGCATGACTGATTGCAATAGTTTGTTCATGTAAACGCTCACCGCGTTCTTCCATGAGTTCAATGATCCGTTTCATTACTTTTTTGCGTCCTCTTAATTTTTCAATCGGTACAAGCTTGCCGTTTTCCACGTGAAGAAGAGGTTTGATGTTTAATAATCCTCCAATAATAGCACTGGTCTTGGACACGCGTCCGCCTCGAGCCATATAATCTAAATCTTCAACTGTAAACAAATGTTCCATATGTAGTGCTTTAAAACGGATTATTTCGACAATACGTTCCATAGGTTCTCCAGATTTCATCAATCGGACGGCTTCTTTTATAAGCAAGCCATAACCAAGTGAAGCACATCGCGAATCAACGATTGTTAATTTAAGATCCGGATAGTCTTCCTTTACCTGTTCCCGAATCATAACTGCGGTATTATGTGTTCCTGAAAGTTCTGAAGAAAAGGCAATATACAAGCCTTCTTCTCCGGACTTCGCAAGTTCTTCAAAAAACGTCAAAAATTGTTCTGGTGAAGCTTGTGAAGTTTTTGGTTGTTTCCCTTGACGAATTTCCGCATAAACTTGTGTCGAATCGATTGTCATGACATCCAAGTATTCGGCATCATCAATATGTACACGTAATGGAATCAACGTGACCGGATTTGTTTCATAAAAAGATTTCGGTAAATCGCAAGCACTGTCTGCAAATATTCTCATTTGTATCCCCCTGAATCAACTATTTCTATAATTTTAAACGTTCTTGTAAGAAATCCGCAATCCCATCGTCATTATTTGAAGTTGTTACTTCATTTGCAATGTTTTTGAGTTTCGCAATGGCATTGCCCATAGCAACGCCGGTTCCAGCATATTCAATCATCTCTAAATCATTGTCTTCGTCACCAAATGCAATAATGCGTTCCTTTGGAATATTCAAGTGTTTCGATACATGCGAAATACCTACAGCTTTATTTAGGCCGCTGCGTACAATTTCAATTACATGCCATGGCGCGCCCCATCTTCTGTGATCAATCACTTCTGCATGTACATCATGTAAGTGTTGACGGATGGCAGGAACTTCATGCTCTTCTGCATGAATAAGCAAACTGGTAGGGTCGGTCTTTAAATAATTTCGAATATCACCTGTTGTTACTTGTGGTTTTCCGAAGCTGAAAATGTCGAGCAGTTTCTCATCATGATAGTGCAAGTAAACATCATCCATAACTTCGGCAATAATGTTATGAAATTTATAATCATGAATGGCATCAATCACTTCGTTTACAACTTTCAAATTAATGGGTTCATGAATCGAATTCCATGTATGGTCAGTGGGATGATGGACAAAGGCACCATTAAAATTGACAATGGGTGTTTGCATTTTTAACTGGTGGTAGTAAACTTCACTGGCACGATAAGGTCGTCCAGTCGCGATCATTATTTCATGACCTTTTTCTTTTGCTTTAAATAACGTATGTAAAGTCTTTTCAGAAATGACTTTTTCATCTGTTAATAATGTTCCATCAAGATCCAAAACGATTAAATGAGGTTGCATGTTAAATGACTCCTTTCCTATTAGAGTAAAGTGTATCGTCATGGACATCCATTAGTCAAAAAAATCCAACTTCATTTTTGAAGTTTTTGATTTGTTTTGCTACGATAACAAGTATTAGATACGAAGGAAGTGGAAAAGTGAACGTTGAAAATGAGCGGTGGGGACATATTCCACTATTACATGTATACAAAGAATCCCTACGGGAACAACAGGTACCAGTCGTGATTTTTCTTCATGGCTTCACAAGTGCTAAAGAACACAACTTACATTATGCCTACCAATTGGCCGAGAAAGGCTTTCGAGTGATACTGCCTGATGCCCATTTGCATGGAGAGAGACAAGAAAAGCTTGATGAAATTCAATTGTCACTGCGCTTCTGGGAAATAATTTTAACATCTATTGAAGAAGTAGCTATGTTAAGAGAACAATTAATTGAACAAAACTTAATAATGGACCATACGAAAATAGGACTAGCTGGGACATCAATGGGTGGCATTGAAACATTAGGGTGCCTGAATGTTTATCCGTGGATAGACACGGCTGCCGTAATGATGGGTTCTCCAGGATATGTCCATTTGGCGAAGGCACAAATGGCTCAGTATGAAGCACGTGGCTTTAAATTACCGATTACTGACGTGGAGCGTATGCATATGTTTGATACGTTAAGAAAATTCGATCTTACTTTAAACCCGAGTGCATTGAATGGCCGGCCAGTATTTTTCTGGCATGGGGTTCAAGATAATGTGGTTCCTTATGAACCTACCTTTAACTTTTTCAATGCGTTGAAAAAATCATATGTGCACGATCCTGAACGTTTCCAATTTATGACGGATAAATCGGCGGGTCATGCCGTTTCAAGAAAAGGGATGCTGGAATCAACCAGCTTCATCGCACACTATTTGTCTCAGTAAGCTGCATTTGTTATGATGAATATATACGTTAGTTAGAGAGGGGTATGAACATGGATCAAGATATGCGCGACAGCATGATGGGTGCACTAGAAAATGTTATTGACCCAGAACTTGGTATTGATATTGTAAACCTTGGACTTGTTTATGATGTGGATTTATCAGAAGATGGATTTGCAGTCGTGACTATGACATTAACTTCACTTGGTTGCCCAATGGGCCCAATGATTGTTGATCAAGTAAAAACTGCATTATACGAATTACCGGAAGTTAAAGAAGTCGATGTCAATATTGTGTGGACTCCAGGCTGGTCAAAAGACAATATGTCCCGCTACGCAAAAATGGCACTCGGTGTCAGATAAAATATTCCATTCATCCACTCACAGTTAAGTGAGTGGATTTTTTATGCCATTATTATAGAAAGTTGTGGATATTGAATTGAAAACAAGAGAGTACATTTGCGCCTAGCAAGCCGCAAGAGCGTGAAGTATCAGACCCTCAAGTATATGGTTTATATCCTTTTTGGCTCATGCGGTCAGCGTAAATGTACGATAAACCACTGTAAAGGTTAACATAGCATTTTAATTTCTAATGAATGCTTCCCCAATTAAACAACGAAATTCACCAAACAAACATTATGCGCCACAAAAATCCCATGCACATTTCTTTACAATATTCCTCCTAGCATCCTATAATAAAATCAATTAGTCAAAAAAGGTCAAACAAGGAGTGGCGTGAATATGCAACAGCAACAAGAACAGAAAAGACCACTGGAACTGTATGGTCGCAATTTAGTAGAACAGGCTCGTAATGGAAAAATGGATCCCGTTATCGGGCGAGATCAGGAAATCAGACACGTCATTCGAATTCTTTCTAGAAAAACTAAAAACAATCCGGTGCTGATAGGGGAACCGGGTGTTGGTAAAACAGCGATAGTTGAGGGATTGGCACAGCGAATCGTACGGAAGGATGTTCCTGAAGGATTGAAGGAACGTGATATTTATGAACTGGATATGGGTTCATTGATTGCAGGTGCTAAATACCGCGGTGAGTTTGAAGAACGATTAAAAGCGGTGCTAAAAGAAGTTAAAGATAGTGAAGGACGCATTATTCTTTTCATTGATGAGATTCACACTATTGTCGGTGCCGGAAAAACAGAAGGTGCGATGGATGCGGGCAATATGCTTAAACCTATGTTGGCACGTGGAGAATTGCATTGTATCGGTGCAACAACGCTTGATGAGTACCGAATGTATATCGAAAAGGACCCGGCACTGGAGAGACGTTTCCAACAAGTTTTGGTACGGGAACCTTCTGTTGAAGATACCGTGTCGATTTTACGTGGATTAAAAGAACGTTTTGAATTGCACCATGCTGTACGCATACATGACCGGGCGATTGTTGCAGCAGCACAATTGTCTGACCGTTATTTAACGGAACGATTTTTGCCGGATAAAGCAATTGATTTAGTGGATGAAGCATGTGCTATGATCCGAACAGAAATTGATTCCATGCCGCAGGAACTGGATGAAGTGACAAGAAGAATGATGCAATTGGAAATAGAAGAACAAGCATTGATGAAGGAAAAAGATCAGGCAAGTCAACAACGTTTATCTAAAATACGACAGGAACTCGATGAATTGAAAACGTCCACCGAGTCTATGCGTAATCAATGGTCCACAGAGAAAGAATCCCTTCAGCACATTCAAAAGAAACGTGAGCTAATGGATGGTTACCGACGAGATCTGGAACTGGCGGAAAATAGCTACGACTTAAATAAAGCAGCCGAGCTTCGACATGGCAAAATACCGACGCTCGAAAAAGAAATTGCTGAACTTGAGTCTGCGCTTGAATCAACTTCTGAAAATCGTTTACTTCGCGAAGAAGTGACTTCGGAGGAAATTGCTTCAATCGTTTCCCGATGGACAGGAATACCCGTGATGAAATTAGTTGAAGGAGAAAGAGATAAGCTTCTTAGACTGAAGGAAACATTACAGGAACGTGTAGTGGGGCAGGATCAAGCAGTCCAATTTGTAACGGAAGCTGTTGCTGTTTGGCGTGCACGTGCGGGTATTAAAGATCCTACAAAACCAATTGGTTCATTTTTATTCCTGGGGCCAACCGGTGTAGGAAAAACAGAGCTTGCCAAGGCATTAGCTGCCAATTTATTTGATTCCGAAGATCATTTCATCCGCATTGATATGTCCGAATATATGGAGAAACACAGCGTATCACGTCTTGTAGGAGCTCCTCCAGGATATATCGGCTATGAAGAAGGTGGGCAACTGACAGAAATGGTAAGACGTAATCCATATTCGGTCGTTTTGCTCGATGAAATAGAAAAAGCACATCCTGATGTCGCTAATATCTTACTCCAGCTTTTGGATGATGGAAGGATTACGGACAGTCAAGGGCGGGTCGTCAACTTCGCAAATACTGTAGTGATTCTGACTTCAAATATTGGATCACAATATTTGTTGGAAGATAGCGACCAAGCGGAGTCTTTGGTGATGACTGCACTTCGAACACATTTTAAACCAGAATTATTGAACCGAATGGATGAAATTGTTTTGTTTCATTCATTAAAAGGTTCTCACTTCACGTCAATTACGGAGAAGTATTTGGCGCAATTAGCAAATCGGTTGAAAGAGCAGGAAATCACAATTACTTTCACCCAGCCATTGATTGATTGGGTGGTTAGTGAGGGAACGGATGCAGCGTTTGGGGCACGCCCATTGCGTCGCTTTATTCAGCGACACGTTGAAACAGCTGTAGCAAAAGCGCTCCTTGGTGGGAACTTAACTCCCGGTAGTAATGTTGAAGTATCCCTTGAAAATGGCGAAGTTATAATCAATCAATAAAAAACGGTATCTCTGAAGTGGAAGCTTCGGAGATACCGTTTTTGTTTTGTTGAATTAGTGGTGTTCGTGTGTTGCTGGCTCATTAGGAATAATTGCAGAAATCAAGAAGATAAGTGCTGCAAACCCAAGTGAGATGATAGCACCCAAGTTAAAGTTGAATGGCACTGCTGCAACTGAACTTACTACATAGTTCAGCATTGTAACAAGTAGAAATGACCAAATTAATGTAATGACAAATTTCATGTTGTTTCACCTCTGGACAGACTATTTACTTCTACCATCATATCATATGAGCCGAATGTGACAAAGAATCTTTTATAGAACCTTCTCTAAGTTTGGCAAATTCGTGACGATGAGTTGAAATTTCATGCTTAATTCGTTATTATTATTACCAGGTACTAATAGAAGATAATAATTGAAATGAGGGTGTCATATGAGTGTGGGGATTATCGGCTTAGGAAGATATGTGCCAGAACGTGTTGTTACAAACTTTGATTTGGAAAAACAAATGGATACTACCGATGAATGGATTCGTACTCGTACTGGTATAGAAGAGAGAAGATATGCGGACGATGATGTTAATACTTCAGATATGGCTTTCGAAGCAGCTAAACAAGCGATAGAAGAGTCAGGGATCGAAGCTCATCAAATTGGCTTGATTTTGGTTGCTACGGTTACGCCTGATATGCCTTTTCCAACTGTTGCGACGATGATTCAGGAGAAACTCGGTGCAAAGAACGCAGCGGCAATGGACATTTCGGCGGCATGTGCAGGTTTTATGTACGGAGTGATTACAGCCAAACAATTTGTTGAGACGGGTGTCTATCCGTATGTTCTAGTTGTGGGCGTTGAAAAACTATCAAAAATTACGAACTTTGAAGACCGCAATACCGCTGTCTTATTTGGAGACGGTGCTGGAGCGGCCATCATTGGTCAGGTTTCGGAAGGCAGAGGTATTCTATCATTTGAACTTGGTGCAGACGGCTCCGGAGGAAAACACTTATTCCAAAACGGTCCCTTCCTTGAAATGAATGGTCGGGAAGTGTATAAATTTGCTGTCCGTCAAATGGGGGAATCAGCTGAAAATGTCATTGTCAAAGCTGGACTGACAAAAGATGAAGTCGATTTCTTGGTGCCTCATCAAGCGAATATTCGAATTATGGAAGCTTCAAGACAGCGATTAGAATTACCTGTAGAGAGAATGTCCAAAACAATTAATCAATACGGTAATACATCTGCTGCATCTATACCAATCTCATTAAAAGAAGATATTTTAGCGGGTAGAGTGAAAGACGATGATGTAGTGGTTCTTGTTGGATTTGGCGGCGGTTTAACATGGGGGGCCATTTGCTTAAAATGGGGAAGATAGAGTTATTCTGACAGAGTGTCCGTTGGAGACGATTGTCACCCAGTCAAGTAATGCAATGTTAAACAGTTATATAAAAATCAATTTTCACATGAAGGGAGAAAAAATCATGACAAAACGTCGTGTTGTAATAACGGGAGTAGGAGCGGTTTCACCGCTTGGAAATGATATTGAAACAACTTGGGCGGGGATTAAAGAAGGCAGATCGGGCATTGGACCAATGACTCGCGTCAACCCGGACGATTTTCCTGCAAAAGTTGCAGCAGAGGTTAAAGACTTTGATATCGAAACATATATCGAGCGTAAAGAAGCAAGAAAAATGGACCGCTTTACACATTTTGCACTGGCAGCATCCATTATGGCGATGAAAGATGCAAATTTGGAATTAACACCTGAACTGGGTCTTCGCACAGGCGTATGGATTGGGTCTGGAATTGGTGGAATGGAAACGTATGAAGCACAGTTCCGCACATTTCTTGACAGAGGCTATCGTCGAGTAAGTCCGTTTTTCGTCCCGATGATGATTCCGGACATGGCAGCGGGTCAAGTATCGATTCATTTCGGTGCAAAAGCAATGAATTCTTGTACCGTGACAGCTTGTGCATCAGGCACTAACTCAATCGGTGATGCATTTAAAGTGATTCAACGTGGAGAGGCTGATGTAATGATTTCTGGTGGAGCAGAAGCACCGATAACAAATATGTCAGTTGCAGGTTTCTGTTCGAATACTGCTCTTACTCTTAACCAAGATTCTAAGACCGCTTCACGTCCATTTGATGCAAACCGTGATGGATTTGTAATTGGAGAAGGCTCGGGTATTGTTATTTTGGAAGAGTATGAACACGCCATTGCACGTGGTGCGAAAATTTATGCGGAAATTATCGGCTACGGTTCAACTGGTGATGCACATCATATCACAGCCCCAGCTCCTGAGGGTGAAGGCGCTGCCCGTGCAATGCAACAAGCACTTACGGATGCTGGAATCTCTCCTACTGAYGTTGACTATATCAATGCACATGGAACGAGCRCACCATACAAC
>NZ_JBFUIO010000015.1:0-45709 GCF_056401835.1 Paenisporosarcina sp. P4_D4
CAATAAGGAAGCCCCCTTCCATATGATTAATAGATGGGAAGACTCAATTGCCAAGAAACACCGAATCGATCGTTAATCCATCCAAACTTTGGACTGAATGGATAGGCACCCAGAGGCATTAACACTTCTCCGCCTTGAGATAATTTCTCGAAAGCTTGATCAATTTCTTCTTCGGAGTCACATGTCACAAACAATGAAATCGACGGGGTGAATGTAAAAGCATGCTGAACATAACTGTCACTAGCCATGAACTCTTGTCCTTTAATAGAGAATATAGCGTGCATAACTGAACCTTCTTTGCCGCCTTGGTTCGCTTCGTAACGAGTAATATTAATGATTTCGGACTGATCAAATAGTGACGTATAGGTATTGATTGCTTCTTCCGCAGCCCCTTCAAACATTAAAAATGAATGAATCTTTTGTTTTGCCTGTTCCAATGTAATCGCTCCTTGAGAGTGAATTTTTTTTGTGTAAGCGCATAAAAATGAAAACACGACTATCTTTTTTCAACTCTTTCAATATTACCACCCGAATTGAAATACACGTCCATGAATTCTTCATATTTAGCAACCTTGTTTGTCAGTTCGATAGAAGCATTTCCAACAAAAGCCGACACATATACCATATCCCGAGACTTTTCGTAAACGTACCTGTATTCTATATCTGGATCGTCGTTGAAATATATATCTTTTACATATCCGGAATCGAAGTGGTCATAGAAATCTCTTTCGATTCTTGCTTCCCCCAGATTTGCCCCTTGTAATTCAATTACCTTGCCAATCCGATCATCCGCCAATTTTTTGTCATGAAACGAATTTAACTTAATCACCACAAAACAGATCAGGATGGTTGAAACCACTTTAAGGAGAAATTTGGGGAACTTCCTCATTATCATTTCGATGCCCCCATTTTATTTTTACATAGTCTATACAAAAAAACTTCTAGTCTGTTAAGCGTAGTTTACTATTAACCTATAAATTTTCATAGTTCCAGAGTAAATTTAACACCAACCCAGAGTGACTGCACATATTTTGCCAAGCTCCATATGGTATCCAAAAGGAGTGATTTTTTATGAACTGGCAACAAAAAATCTGGCACTTAATTGGTCAGCCGATAGGTGTTTCATTTACAAATGGTCAAGGAACTTCCGGTATATTATGCAATGCTGATGGTGATCAACTTTACATCATGGAGTACTTATATCACACGCAATTTGCGATTAAGCATTATGAATATCAAACGATTCAAGACATAAATCCATTTCCACCTTGTCAGCAGCGCTTATATTAAGTAGGAGACGCTGAAATGATCATCGTTAATGACATGTTAAGGTGAATAGATAAATGGTATAAGCCATTCTGCTTTTTTCATGCCTTCATGCTACAATAAAGGCAATTGAAATGGAGGAAGTTGAATGTCTTTACCAGTACAAAAAAACGACCGAATCACGGTTCATATAGAAGATCTGACGCATGACGGAGCGGGAGTCGCCAAAGTAAATGGCTACCCGTTATTTATCGTGGGCGCACTGCCTGGAGAAATGGCAGAAGTCCATGTCCTGAAAACCTTGAAATCGTATGGCTTTGCCAAATTGATTGAAGTTATCAAACCATCTGAACACCGTGTTGCACCACCGTGCCATGTATTTGATGAATGTGGAGGCTGCCAAGTTCAGCACCTATCCTACGAGGGACAGCTTCTGTGGAAACAGCAAATGGTTAAAAATGCGATGACTAGAATCGGCAAGCTGCCAGACGTGCCTGTCCTTCCTGTAAAAGGAATGGACAACCCTTGGCGTTACCGCAACAAATCTCAAATTCCATTCGGTTTGCAAGATGGACGAGTGGTCGGTGGGTTCTATAAAACCCGTTCACATGAAATTGTCGACACGGATATCTGTATCATCCAGACCGAAGAAGCGGACGACATCCTGCGTGAACTGAAGAAAGAACTAGGCAACCTAGGCATCATGCCGTATGAAGAAAAATCTCACCAAGGGATGCTGCGACATGTTGTTGTGCGCAAAGGCCGTGCAACTGGTGAAATCATGGTCGTGCTCATTACGAAGAAAAAGAAATTCAAGGAAAAAGACGAAGCAGTGGCCGTTATCCAACGTATCTTGCCACAAGTCACTTCCATCGTTCAAAACGTAAACGAAGAAAAAACAAACGTTATCTTCGGCGACAAGACCATCACACTTTGGGGCAAAGACGCCATTGAAGATTTGATCGGTGATGTGCGTTTTGAAATTTCAGCTCGATCATTCTACCAAGTGAATCCAGAACAAACCGAAGTGTTGTACCAACAAGCACTGGACTACGCTCAACTAACAGGTGGAGAAACCGTCATTGATGCCTACTGCGGCATCGGCACCATTTCTTTGTTCCTCGCTAAAAAAGCGAAACAAGTACTGGGTGTGGAAATCGTTCCACAAGCCATCGAGGACGCTAAGCGAAACGCTGAAATCAATGGCTTCACGAACACTTATTTCGAAGCTGGCCCAGCAGAAGTCGTCATCCCAAAATGGTATAAAGAAGGAAAAACTGCCGATGTACTAGTAGTCGATCCTCCACGTAAAGGATGCGACGAAGCATTATTGCAGACGATTTTGGAACAAAAGCCGAAACGTGTTGTTTATGTATCATGTAATCCAGGTACCTTGGCAAGAGATTTACGCATATTAGAAGATGGTGGATATGTTACGCAAGAAGTACAACCAGTCGATATGTTCCCACAGACGACACATTGTGAAGCGGTGGCTTGGTTGGAGTTAGTATAATATATAGAAGAACGTATTTCCCATCGAGGATACGTTCCTTTTTTCATTTGGATTTATATTTTTTGACCGAGAGTTTGAAGTTGTATCCATAGTGAGAGGATTTGAGTTCGAAATGATAGATAATTTTTGGCGTGATTTACCACGACCATTTTTTGTACTTGCACCAATGGAAGATGTGACAGATGTTGTTTTTCGTCACGTAGTAAGTGAAGCCGGTCGACCGGATGTATTTTTCACAGAGTTTACAAACTCGGATAGCTATTGTCATCCAGAGGGCATGAAAAGTGTGCGTGGCCGTTTGACTTTTACAGAAGATGAACAGCCATTGGTGGCACATATTTGGGGGGATAATCCCGAATATTTCCGTCAAATGAGTATTGGCATGGCAGAGCTAGGATTTAAAGGCATTGATATTAATATGGGCTGCCCTGTACCTAATGTGGCATCGAGAGGGAAGGGTAGTGGCCTTATTCTGCGTCCAGACGTTGCGGCAGAACTTATTCAAGCAGCAAAAGCGGGCGGACTGCCTGTCAGCGTGAAAACACGACTTGGCTATGAGGATGTAAATGAGTGGGAGGAGTGGCTAACGCACATTTTAAAACAGGATATTGCGAACCTTTCTATTCATTTACGTACAAGAAAGGAAATGAGCCAAGTAGATGCGCATTGGGAGCTAATTCCGGAAATCAAAAAATTACGTGACCGTATCGCACCAAATACGCTGCTAACAATCAATGGAGACATTCCTGACCGTCAAACTGGGATGCAGCTTGCTGAACAATATGGTATTGATGGCGTTATGATCGGGCGAGGTATTTTTAAAAATCCTTTTGCTTTTGAAAAAGAGCCAAAAGAGCATAGCAGTAAAGAATACCTTGATCTTTTAAGACTGCAGCTTGATCTTCAAGATCAATATGCGGAAGCACTGCCACGTTCAATCACAGGGCTTCATCGTTTTTTCAAAATTTATGTCAAAGGATTCCGTGGAGCTGGTGAATTAAGAAATCAATTGATGAACACGAAATCAACAGATGAAGTGCGTACATTGCTTGATAACTTTGTAAAAGAATGTTGATGTTAAACAATAGCAGATGGCAACGAGAATCTATAAAAGATTCTCGCTGTTCCGTCTGCTTTTATTTCTAACCTTTCGATTAGGCGGTGCAATAACTCTGGTGTTAAACTATCCAACTTTGTAATGTGAGCAAGCTGTTTCTGAATTATTATCACTTGCTTATGGTTTGAGGAATTATTAAGTTTCTTTTCTAATTCCAATTTAGTGTGACCAAGTTGCTGCAAAATCGACTCATTTTGCTGTATTACCTCTCTATAGTCTTGCTGGGTAATTATTTCGCTGGCACGTAGTTGAATGAAATTTGTTTTCTGTTTTTTTATAGTGCTTATTTATAGTGTTTATTTGCAAGTAAAAGGAATGGCTTATGGAAAAACAATTAGACATTAAATTTAAAAATCCTTAGTAAATTTGACAATGATTATCAATTTCATTTAACATGAATTAGTTACATTAAATTGACATGATTTTTGTTTTTTAAAAAAATCTACTTTTTTATTTCTTAATGTATTAGATTTCTATTAAGATATCACTTTCAAGAACTATCAAAGGGGTAAAATATAAATGAACTGGAAAAAAAGCGGATTATGGATTATTATTTTTTTCACTGTAAAAGGTACGCTTTCTACACTATTAATTGTTACAGGTGCTAAATATTTTAATTTATCATATATGCAAATTTTAGTACTAGTACTGGTCTTGTTACTGATTTCTCTAACAGGTCGTAAATTCCTTCATAGACGTAAACAAACCAGTAAAGCAAAAATGTAAAACGGAGTGCCAAAGAATTGGCGCTCCGTTTTTGTTATATATTTAGCATATGCTTCTACTTGTTGTGGAGGGACCAAAGATGGTGGTGGTGAAGTTGGTGCTCCTGCATCTGGTCATTTACCTATCAACTTGTACTCACATACATGTGTATTTTAGCTATAAAAGATTTACTTACCCTTATGGTGTCATATAAGTATTGATCTGCATATGGTACACCAAGTAATTGCCAAGTGATTATAGAGGCGAAGTCCTTTCTTCTAATGGATGAGATCGAATTGTTACGAATCAAAAAGATATGAATTATGGAATCGTATCATACATTTATGGAGCCTAACTTTTTTTTTACACATAACAATAATTTTATAGGGAGTGGTTTGGGCTGGTATGCTCATTGTGGTAGGGCCATATACGAACAAGTAAATTTCGGTTTGCAGGATTTAAGGTGAAGGTTTGATTGTTCGGTAATAATATCGGGGCATAAGATATTACTTAATAAATACTAATAAACAGTAGCTAGAATTCTTTTAGAACGTAGGAAAATGATGATTATAGGTATTATGTAAAGGAGCATGTTATGAATAATTATTACGATTGGACGGATATGAATCCTCCGAATGTAGTTTCGTTTGCTCGTGGAGATGTAACTGGGGATAGAGTACCTGATAATGTCTATTTAACCGGCATAATGACTCCAGATAGTCCATTTATTCAAAATATCACCCTGCTCGTTCAAGATGGAAGATCCGGAGAGTTAAGAAGTGTCTCACTTCGTGAAAATGCAGGCTACAATCCTACTGTATTCTTGGGGGATTTTACTGGGAATGGAGTAGATGATATTTTCATAAGTATTGCTACAGGTGGTAGTGGTGGAATTATGTACCATTATATTTATTCCTTTGTGGATAATACAGCACAATTATTATTTGATTTTAATGTATATAATGAGCAGTACCAATATGAGGTTACTTATCAAGATTATTACAAAGTGGAAGTTGTTAGCATGATAAATAATAAAAAGTACATTATAGACATCTCAACAAAAGGCAGCGAGTATTTAAATGAAATATATGATGAAAATGGCAAACTGAAGAGTCCTATTACTGGATTTGTAAATCCTCTTAGTGGTTTATATCCTGTAGATTTTGATTTAAATAAACGGTATGAGCTATTGGCCTATCAGAAAATTACTGGAAGATATAATGCTGATTCTTTAGGGTTTGTTTTGAATACTTTAGCATGGTTGGATAATAGGTTTGTTTTGCAAAATCAGTATGTTGCTATTTTGGGATATTAGGATATCAAATTTAAAACCTCATTTAGATACACCACGGGGAACCTTACCACAAATAAGTGCGGTTTTAAATTAAATTAAATAAAAAACTAAGGCTGATTTTCTTTACTAAAAGAAAATCGGCCTTTATAAATCATATACAGATTTTTTCATGTACTTTTATTACTGTGTAGTTAATCCACCATTTTATTTAACAATCTAGGCGCATAGATCTAATAGATCAAGCGTCTTTTTTTTGTGTCAGATTGTATTATTCTACGGACTGTTCTTGCGAGAATATATGATAACGTTAATCAAATGAATTTCATATTTATGAAATTATTTCATAATAGATTGAATTTTACTCTGATATATATTATATTATTCACGAATATGAAATTTGGGGTGAAGAGATGAATATAGGAATGGAAATAAAGAAATTGAGGACTGAAAAAGGAATTACTTTGAAAGAGTTAAGTGAAAAAAGCGAACTATCTGTTGGATTTCTGTCTCAATTAGAAAGAGGGCTTACTACCATAGCTGTGGATTCACTTGAAAAACTAGCTGATATTTTGGAAGTACATTTAACACATTTTTTTGATTATCCACTTAAAAGGAAAGATATGGTTTTAAGAAGTTATGAACAAAAAATAATGGATTCAGTAGAAGGTGGTTTTATTAAGTATAGTTTAAGTACAAATTTGGAAAATAAACAACTTGTTCCAAGGCTTATAGAAATTCTTCCTCAAAAGAAAGATGAAGAAATATTATCCTATAAGCATGAGGGAGAAGAGTTCATTTATGTTTTAGAGGGTATATTAACAGTTTACATAAATGGTGAGAGGCATGAAGTATATCCTGGTGACAGTGTTCATATGGACTCAAATATTGCCCACAATTGGGCTAATTATACTAATAAAATGGTCAAGCTTATAGCTGTTAATACGCCTAATTATATCTACAATAGAGGATTTGATAATACAGATGCTTACTAGTAAAGACATTATATAAAGTTAATAGAAAGTGGTAATTACAATGGATAAATTAATATTATATCTAATTGGTTCTTTTTTTGTAATCGGAGCTATTGATTATATTACCGGAAATCATTTGAAACTAGGTGGGAAATTTGAGGAAGGCATAAAGACCATGGGGGCTTTAGGGCTTGGCATGATAGGAATAATTTCATTAGTCCCTATATTTACAAATTTTTTATCTGTTGTGATTATTCCAATCTGTAGATTTTTTCATCTAGATCCCTCTATAGTTCCAGCAGCATTTTTAGCTGTAGATATGGGGGGCTATCAAATGGCTAATAAGCTAGCATTGACAGAGGAAATGGGGGCATTCTCAGGAATTATCATTGCATCTACTTTAGGAGCCACAATTAGTTTTACAATACCTGTCGCGTTAGGGATGCTTTCTAAAGAGGATGAAAAATACTTTTCTAAGGGTGTGTTGGTTGGAATTATTACTATACCAATAGGATGTCTTGCAGCAGGCTTATGGCAAAAAATAGATATCAATATATTAGTATGGAATCTGGTACCTATATTTGTTTTTGCCATTATTTTAGGGGCAGGATTATTAAAAGTTCCTCATGTTTTTATAAAAGTTTTTAATGTATTTGGAAAGCTTATAGTGAGTTTGAGTACTGTTGGGTTACTTTTACAAGGTATAGAAGTGATATTTGATGTAAGGCTTGTATCAGGATTAGCACCACTATCTGAATCTACTGTTATAGTAGCCAAGATCGCACTTGTTTTAGGTGGAGCATATCCTATGCTAGCGCTTATTAATCGAATTTTTAAAAATAGTTTTGAAAAAATAGGGGAGAAATTTGGAATTAATTCAGTGTCAGTAGCAGGCATTCTAGGAAGTTTAGCTAGTAATCTGCTGATATTTGGAACATATAAGGAAATGAATCCTAAAGGAAAAGTGGTATGTACTGCCTTTGGAGTAAGTGGAGCATTTGTATTTGGTGGCCAACTTGGATTTGTGTCAGGAGTAGCACCAGATATGATAGGAGCATTTATAATATCAAAGCTTACAGCCGGAATAATTAGTATAGTACTAGCCGCATGGCTGTATGACCGTGAAAGTAAAGAATTTAGTCTTAAGGAAAATGGAGGTATTAGTAATGAATATCAGAGATAGGGTCGAAAAGTTAAGGCAGCTAATGAAAGAAAATCAAATGGATGCTTATATAATTCCCAGTTTTGATGCACATCAGAGTGAATATGTAGCAGAACATTGGAAATGTAGACAATGGATATCGGGATTTACAGGGTCAGCAGGTACTGTAGTTATTACATTAGAGGATGCTGGGTTATGGACAGATGGTAGATACTATATTCAAGCTGAAGAGCAGCTTGAGGGTTCAGGAATCAGATTATTTAGAATGATGGATCCAGGGGTACCATTTTATTCAGAATGKCTAACAGATGTTCTTAATGAAGGAGGCATTGTGGGCTTTGATGGAAATGTTTTTTCAATTAATATGGTTAAAAAGATGGAAAAAGATCTAAAAGCAAAGAGAATCGCATTAAAAATGGATCAAGATTTAATTGGTGATCTGTGGGAAGATAGACCGGAGATTCCTAAAGGACCAATGTTTACTCATGACATAAAATATGCAGGCAAATCACGAGTAGAAAAATTAAGTGAAGTAAGAGAAGAAATGAAAAATAAGGGAGCAAATTATTATATTTTAACTTCCCTTGATGACATTGCATGGCTTTTAAATATAAGAGGAGCCGATGTGCCTAACAATCCAATTGTAATAGCTAATGTAATCGTAGCAGAACATAAATGTTATTTATTTATTGATTCTTGCAAGGTTCCCGCTTTGGTTAAATTAGAACTGGAGGCTGAAGGAATCGAGTTAAAAGCGAATCATGAAATACAAACATTCTTGAGAAATCTTTCAGACGGAGATGCCGTTATTTTAGATACGAATAAAACAAATATCAGTTTATATAATGCCATTAACAGTAATACAAAGAAAATTGAAATTCCTAACATCACGACTAATTTAAAAGCTATTAAAAATGAAGTTGAGATAAAAAATTTAAAATGGTGTGAAATAAAAGATGGTTTAGCCATGGTGAAATTTATAAAATGGCTAAAAAACTCTGTAGATAAAGAAGAAATTACAGAGATTACTGCAGAAGAAAGATTAGAAGATTTCAGAAGGGGGCAGGAAGGATTTGTTGGACCTAGCTTTGATACGATAGCGGGTTATAAAGAACATGCTGCGATGATGCATTATAAAGCCAATAAAGAAACCCAATATACTCTTAAGAATGAAGGTCTTTTTTTAATTGATTCAGGCGGACAGTATTATGATGGAACAACAGATATTACAAGAACGATTGTTTTAGGAAAACTTACCGATGAACAAAAAAGAGATTTTACTTTGGTGTTAAAAGGATTTATTGCATTAAGCTCAGTAAAATATTTATACGGAGCAACAGGCTCTAACTTAGATGTTTTAGCAAGACAACCAATTTGGCAGTATGGTTTGGACTATAAATGCGGGACTGGACATGGGGTAGGTTTTTTCTTGAATGTTCATGAAGGACCACAAAGCATAAGGAATGATAATAATAATGTTATATTAGAAAAAGGCATGATTATTACGAATGAACCCGGAATTTACCTCGAAGGTAAATATGGAATTAGAATTGAAAATATGATGTTAGTAGTTGAAGACGAGAAAACAGAGTTTGGTCAATTTATGAAGTTTGAAACAATCACGTATTGCCCAATTGATTTAGCCGGTATCAATAAAGATATGTTAACAGAGAGTGAAAAGCAATGGTTAAATAATTATCATCAAGAGGTATACACAAAGCTAGCTCCTTATTTAAATGAAGAAGAGAGAGTATGGCTAAGGGAAGAAACTAGGGAAGTATAAATAGGTATTGCCGAATACAAGTAATATTTATCACCTTAAAGTATAAAATCAATGAAATTCACTAACCTTGCAGATTCATTTAAAGTACAAGTAGAAATTACAAAAGAGACATATGGCTTAAATGGAATTCTAGGTGTTTACTTTATGATTAAGTTGGATCTAATCATTGATTTTAGAGAAAAAGCAGCGATTCGAAAATAAAAAAAAATTCATATAGATGTGCCACGAAGAAGCGTATCATAATGTTATTCAATAATATGGCACTGTAATGGAGCAATGAAAAATAAGCCTAATTTCTCAGCGTTAAAATGAGAAATTAGGCTTTTTAATATTGAATTTTCCTTAACCATAGTAGGCTTCCGATTAAAAGGGGAAAAGTTCCATTCTCTCGAATAAAGCAAGAGTTAGTGCAGCGAATAATTAACCCCCTCAATGAAATTATTTAATGAAAAGGGCGGCACCAAGACCATTTACTTATTTATATTTACTTTCTCTTATTATCATATTAATCAAGGATTTACATCAATCATCTAAACTTATAAGAGTAATAGATTTTATAAGGAGATGAGCAATATGAAGAGGAAAAATTTTATATTAGCAACAATGGCTACCCTTATGGTGTGTTCAGCGGCAAGCCAAGTGTCAGTTCAACCAGCCTCAGCCGCTATAAACCCGTCTTGGTCACACAACTCGAAGAGCTTTGGTCCCAAAGAGTTTGATCTTCAGGCGCACCGCGGCGGACTTGGGCTCACCGTTGAGTCCACAATTGCATCGTTTTCCAAGGCCCTCGAGCTCGGGGTGAGTACACTCGAACTTGACGTGCAGATTACCGAAGACCATCAAGCAGTTATTACTCACGACCGTAAGATATCGGGTGCCAAGTGTAAAGACAAAGGCCCGGCATTTGCTGGCGACCCCGAGTACCCTTATGTTGGCAAGTATATAAAGGATCTAACTCTTGCTCAGGTACGTACGCTGGACTGCGGTTCACAAATGTTGCCGCAATACCCAGGTCAGGCCCTGAGCACTGGTGCACAGATACCACTTCTATCCGAGGTTTTCGATCTTGTCAAGCTCTACAACGCTAATAATGTCTGGATGAATATCGAGACGAAGGTGGAAGCCGGGGCACCGGAGCAAACAGCTCCACGTGAAGAATTCGTGCAGATTGTTGCCCAAGAGGTTCGCGAAGCCGGAATGCTTAACCGAGTTTCAATCCAAAGCTTCGATTGGGGTGCGCTCATGCGAATGAAAGAGGTTGAACCTCGCTTGCCCCTAATCGCACTGACTAACGGTCCTCAATTCCTGCAACCAGGTCAGCCGGGTGCATCTCCTTGGTTGGGTGGTATTGACATAGACGACTTTGGGGGAGACCTCGTTGCGGCGGCCCACTCGTTCGGCGTTGACGCCATTTCACCAGTTCATGGTTTCCCGCAGAATGGAAAAGTCACTGATGAGAGCTATGTGCCATATGTGACAAAGAGTATGGTTCAGGATGCGCACAAGTACGGCATGAAGGTCATTCCGTGGACAGTCGACGACGAGCCTACTATGGACAAGCTTATCGATGATGGCGTAGATGGAATCATCACTGACTACCCAGACCGCCTACGTGTGGTCATGGAGCAGCATAATCTTAAACTACCTAAGAGTTATTCTGCTCGCAAAGAGTAATGGAAATGAAAAATTTTTATATAGTTGAAAAAGGAACCTGGACTATAGATAGAGAATACTTACATGATAGAAACTCCTTTTATCAAGGTGGAAGAATGTCCATTTGCCTTTGGTGAAAGACAATGTATGTAACAATTAATAGGAGGTAATTATGGGGAGATTAGTTCATTTCGAAATTCATGTGAATGACATGGAACAAGCAAAGAAATTTTATGGAGAGGTATTTGGATGGTCATTTCAAGATTATAGTGAATATGCAGGAATGCCTTACTTTGGAGCTGTGACTGGTGATGAAAAGGAACCTGGAATCAATGGCGCTTTAATGCAACGTCAAAGTGCTCCGCCGGAAACAAACCAAGCTTTAAATGGATTTGCTTGTACAATGGGAGTGGAAAATTACGATTTAACGGAAGCAAAAATTATTGAGAATGGCGGCAAGGTCGCAATGCCCAAATATGCTCTGCCTGGAATGGCATGGCAAGGATACTATAATGATACCGAAGGCAATATATTCGGAATTCATCAGCCCGATGTGAATGCAAAATAGAATCTTTAACCCTATGGCATTTACATGAAAAGACAGCTTCTCCGGATTAAAGGAGAAGCTGTCTTTTTTGCACTAATGATAGGGATGATGATAATCGTATTCTAATACAGAAGAGATGCCGCAGAAGAGGATAACTTCTTGTTCCACTTCACACTTAGAAAACTAGGATCGTCACAAAACCTCAATAATAGAATGAATACTAGAAGATAAACTCGACTCTAGCAGTTCGTTCTAATCCGATGCTACTAAAGAGCCTCCTTGATCACCTTCTTGGAATACAGAACTGACAATAGTCCAAAGATCGAATACAAAGCTGTGTAAATCCCCATGACGATAAACATCGGAGCCCATAGCTCGGTCCCGAACAGGAACCAGCCTGATTGGACCGCAAAGTAGCTGTGTGCGAGTCCCACGATTAAAGGAATGCCGAAATTGAACAGCTGTTTATAGCGGATTCCTTTCAGCAAATCGCTTTGTGTAAAACCAAGCTTTCGCAGAATGGTGTAGTTCGGTTTTTCTTCATCACTCTCGCCCATCTGCTTGAAGTACAGGATACAGCCGGAAGTGATTAGGAAAGTGAGCCCGAGGAATCCAACAATGAACATGGCTAGGCCCATCGTATTCTTCTGCTTCTTGCTTATATCCAGGCGGGAATCGTTGTTATAGTTGCCACTTAATCCGTTTTCTGCAAACAGTTCATTCGCACGAACGATTTCCTTTTCATCGGCTATGTCGATGCCGATATAAACCATGGATTCTTTTTGAATAGCGGGATCCACATCATTTTTCAATCGCTCGAACACAGTTTTGTCGACGACAGCGATTGGAAGTCCACCATCCGTGAAGTACCAGGAGACGACGAAGTCCTTCTCCATCCCTATGAACTTCTGTGGTATACGTTCTGTTTTGCCAATCAGCTCAATGTTTCCTGAGTCTTTAATTTTGATGATTTTCTGGAGCAAATTGCTGGTCCCAGTGAAGACCGTTTCATCCTCCTTGACATCAATGCTTTTGACACTGCTGTCGCTGACGACAGGAAGCGACATGGCAGCTGCATCCTTCGCAAGCTCCGGCAGTTCTGTTTCCATAATGTCTGAGGCATTGATTTTCACAGTGAGGACGTCGATCAAAGTTTCACGGTACTTGATGCCCTCTGTCTCAAGTGAATACTTGAATTTATCAGCGGCAGCTGTATCCGTCAGTGAAAAGTGAGCGGGGGAATAATCCGTTGCCGTCTTTTCTGCTGAATAATAAGAGATATAGCTTAAGCACAGCAAGCCAATTGCCAGTGCCGATACTGCCGTGATAATCGTCAGCAGCAGTGCGTTTGATTTCAGCCTAAACTGGATGGAGGACAGTGACAGCACTTCATGGACGGTTAAATGACCATCTTTTTTCTTTCGGATCAAATTGGCAAGGAAACTGACCGACCCTTTATAGAACAAGTATGTCCCGATAATGACTGAAGCGAGTGTGTATGCCATGGCAATGAAAAGCCCAGTCATCCCCGAGAAATCGCCTTCGAACAATCTGGATGATACGAAGTATCCTGAACCGATTAAAAACAATCCTGCAATGCCAATGGTGATTTCCCATTTGGATGTTTTCTTCACATGGCTTTCTGTGGAGGAAGTCAAAGTGAATAAGGATAATATGCTTTGCTTTCGGATGAACAAATAATTCATCACCAAAATCAATAAAAAGATCCCGATGAAAACAGCCAGTGTCTGGATGAATGCCTGTGTTGAAAACTGGAGGGTGGCCGCAGTATCCACTGCCGTCAGTTTAAATAGAATCATCAAAGCCAATTTAGAGAATGAAAACCCGATAAAAATCCCCAATACGATCGAGCTAAAATAAAGGATGAGATTCTCGATGCTTAGGATGCGGAATATTTTCGCTTTGGTCATGCCGATTAGTTGGAACAAGCCGATTTCCCGGCTGCGCCGTTTGATGAAAATCGTATTGGCATACAGCACGAATATTGTAACAATCGCCACGAGCAGGATGGAGGCTACACGGATGGAAGCCCCGCCTTTGATTGTGCCTTTCGTTGCATCCATCGCCGGATCGTATTGCAGGGTGACGAATGAGAAATACAGTGCGACACTGAATACGAGTGCAAATACATATAGATAATAATTTTTGAGATTCTTTTTCAGGTTGCGGAAGATGATGATGTTAATGTTCATTCTGAACTCCTCCAAGCACACCCTGCGTTTTGATGATATCTTCGAAGAACGTCTTTCTGGATTGATTCCCTTTATGCAGTTGCGTATACACTTGGCCGTCTTTGATGAAAATCACCCGGCTGCAGAAACTGGCAGCGGTAGGGTCATGTGTCACCATGGCAATAGTTGACTGTCTCTGCCTGTTCAATTCACTCAGTTTGTTCAGCAAGTCTGAAGCGGATTTTGAGTCAAGAGCGCCGGTCGGCTCATCCGCGAAAATAATGCTTGGTTCATGGATGAATGCCCGTGCTGCGGAAGTCCGCTGCTTTTGGCCGCCTGATATTTCGTTCGGATATTTATGCGCAATCTCCAGAATGCCGAGCCCACTAGCCAATGCCGTAAACTTGTCTTCGGCTTCCTTTTTCGGCAATTTGGTGATTGATAGCGGTAGTAGGATATTTTCCTTTACCGTCAGAGTGTCAAGCAGGTTGTATTCCTGGAAGATGAAACCGAGATGGTTTTTGCGGAACTCGGCCAGCTGTTTCTCCTTCATTCGGTTCATTTCACTGCCATTGATCTGGATGGTACCTTCGCTTACATGGTCGATAGTGGAAAGAACATTCAGCAAAGTCGTCTTGCCGGACCCGGATGCGCCCATGATGCTGACGAATTCTCCCTTCTGGATACTGATGTCTATGCCTTTCAGTACTTCCTGTCTATTTAACTTGCYGCCGTAGCTCTTACGGATTTTTCTTGCTTCCAATATGTTCATATGTCCATACTCCTTTTGTTTTGTTGGGATGAGTTAATTATAAAAAGGAATGACATGTTAATCCTGCGATTGGCCGAACAAAAAACAAAAGCATGTGACACTTTTGTCACATGCCCTGTAAGTTCACAAATTCATTTTGTCTTGGGAATGATAAAGTGGCAGTCGTCCCTTGGCCAATCTGAGACTCCACATCAATTTTGATGAGAAGGGGGGCAGCTGCTTTTTTCGCCAAATAGAGGCCGATGCCGGTCGAGGCCTGTTCCYGGTGATTGGTCGTTGAAGTGAACCCTTTGTCAAAGATTCTTGGAAGGTCTTTCGGATCGATTCCTCTTCCTTGGTCCACTATATCCAGGAAGGTCTGGCCGTCTTGACTGTAGCTTCGAATCTGGATGTCGCTTGCCTCACTATATTTGATAGCATTGGTCAACAGCTGTCGGATGATGAAGGACAGCCACTTAGCATCACTCAGTACGTCGGTTATGTCGAGCTGTATGTCAAAGCCAATGCCTTTTTGTATGCACCATGATTGCACGGTTTTGATTTCAGTGAAAACAATCGATTCAATATTGATTTGTTCGATATAAAGGTCGTTCTCGATGACCATCAGACGTTTTTGGTGGAGTTGCTGGTCCAAAAGTAAGTGAATCCGAAGCCATTCTTGGTTCAGCTGGGCTTTCAGCGATTCATTTTCGACGCGTCCAATCATCAATTGCATGGCGGTCAAAGGAGTTTTGACTTCATGAATCCAGGATAGAAGATCGTCTTTCTCCTGCTCCAAATGGATGCGGTTTTCTGACAGCTCTGCTTTCAGCAGCGCAGTTTGCTCCGTGATGCTGCGCTCGACAATTGTTTCAAAAGGGCTAACAGGTTCGGCAACTTCCGAAAGGTCGAGGCTGCTTTCCCAATCTTCCAGGCTTCGGTAAAATCTCGTTTCTTTAATATAACGGAAGCACAAAAAGACGACAAAAAGTAGGAAGGACAAGAAAGAAATATAGAGTATGGGGCCGAATGGGATCGCCGCATCAATATAGGCAATGAACAGGCCGAAAACTTGCAATGCAGCGAACAGGAGAATCCAGCTGACTCGTTCGGTCAGGAAGTTACGAATCATAATTCTTTGCCTCTTCAAGCGCCATATATCCCTGTCCGACTTTCGTTAGTATGTATTGTCCGAGTCCTAGCTCATCAAGGCGCTTGCGCAGCCGGTTGACATTGACCGTCAGCGTATTGTCGCTGATGAAGCGCTTGTCGTCCCAAAGGCTGTTCATCAACTGGTCCCTGGTGACGATTTTATTCTTCTGCTCTATGAGGAGCTGAAGGATGAAGCTTTCATTCTTGGTCAGTTCAATTGATCCTATATCATTCGAAACCGTATTCTTTTCAAAATCAACCGCGGCACCGCACCAAGTCCTCAGGCTTACAGGATCAGAACTATAGTTGTAAGCACGGCGAAGAATCGCCTGGATCTTCGCAATAAGAACCTCAAAATGGAAAGGCTTCTGGATAAAGTCATCAGCCCCAAGCTGCATTGACATGACCATGTCTGTGGGATGGTCACGGGAGGACAGGAAGATGATTGGCACATTCGAATGCGACCGTATCATCCGGCACCAATGAAAGCCATCAAATTTGGGCAGCTGGATATCAATAATGACCAGATCAGGCTTAACGGATATAAACTCATCCATGACATTGTTGAAATCATGGATTCCGAAAACTTCGTAAGACCACTGCGAGAGCCTGTCCTGTATTTCATCAAACAAGGAAGCATCATCTTCAATTAACAACAATTTGAACAAAAAAATCACCACACAGCCGTTTAGTATTACTTAAATTGTATAGCAATTTCTGTCAGTTTGCTAATTGAAATTAACAGCAAGCAAACGAAAAACACTGCCCGGGGGCAGTGCTAATATACGTTCATTAATTTATTGATCTTGTTTTTGAAGCCCTCCGTCATCAAGGAATCTAATACGCCCGATTTTTCCTTCTTCAGGACAAATGGCATCTCCAGTAATTTTAAATTCCATGGATTTCTCACCTTTTTTGGTGTACTCAACCAGCACGGTAAAATCGTAAGTTAGAGGTGTATTCGGGTTTTTGCTTTTTATCACCTGAATGTCGAGGACCTTTATTTCATAAGAATAATCTTCCCCCATGTGGTGAGGATGCAACGCAAGGGATCTAATGTAGAAATCATACTCGCTATCCGTGAAATATGGTCCATACGCCTTTTTAAAGAAATCCATATAAGCCTCCCGTTCAGGAGTGCCTTCTGTTGGGTCCGAAGTATAGACCGTTCCTTCTGCATCATTTTCGTAAATCTCATCATATTTTTTGGAAAGGTTTTCCCATGATTTTATATATTCCTCATTCGGAACCGTATAATCATGTTCAATTACAGCCGTGATCGCAGCTATGTTTTTTTCATCGTTCAACACAACGTCATCCGCGCCTTGATTTTCAACTTTTTCATCGGTCGACACAACTGTAGTTTCACCTTGAACTTCAGTTTTTTCCTTCGTACAGCCAGTCATCAGCAAGCAAGCAATTAGCATGAAGCCACTTATGCACCTTAGCTTATGCAATATCCCATTCCTCCTTCATTTAATACACCTTTCCTTGGTATACGAATCAGCAACTAAAAAGTTTCAGTATTCTGATAAATATTCCTGTTTATGGAAAGGGTGGACTTAGCCACTTTAGATCGCAACAAAAGAAGGACCGGTAAGCAAAAGCTAATGGAATTCGGCTTTACAAATTTCTGACTATCTAGTTTACACGGAACATTCGCAGACTTGAACGTTGAGCAAAATAGTAATATGAACACAAAAAACTGGAGCCCCCAAAAGGCTCCAGTTTTATCGATTCAAATATTTTTAAAGGAAGATGGCGTCGTTTTCCTTACCACTGTTCTATGACTTTTACTTCTTGGTTGTATGTCCAATTCACTTTGCAGTCCTTTCAGCAAGGAGTAGCACATGAAGATCATAATGATCGCAAATGGAAATGCCGCTGCAATAGATGCAGTTTGCAATACTTCTAATCCACCCGATATTAGCAGGACAGCTGCCACTGCGGATTGAATGATGCCCCATGTCATTTTGATTTTATTGGAAGGATTTAATGTTCCACCTTCACTCAGCATACCTAATACAAATGTAGATGTATCTGCAACGGTTACGTAATAAATGGCAACTAGAGCAAATCCCATGATGCTTAATACGGAACTTAACGGAAGATGATCAAAGAATGTGAAAATTGCCAGAGACACATTGTCCTTTATATAAGTGGCCAGTTCATGGTTTCCTGAGTCGACTACCATATCAAGAGCGGAACCGCCAAAGATAGACATCCAAATACATGTACCAAGGGTCGGAACGATTAACACGCCTATGACAAACTCTTTTACCGTTCTCCCCCTCGATATTCTAGCGATGAACATCCCGACAAATGGTGCCCATGCAATCCACCAAGCCCAATAAAATAATGTCCAGGATGCAATCCATTCGCCTTCACCAAATGGTCTCATCCTTAAACTCATTTGGACAAAATCATTGATATAGAGCCCAGTAGTATTGAAGAATACTTTAATGATGGTCAGGGTTGGACCGACAATAAGAATTAATAATAAAATGGCAAACGATATAATCATTGCCGCATTGGATAAGTATTGAATGCCCTTCTCCAAGCCAGTGTTGATTGAAATGAGGAAAATAACTGTAGCCACGACAATGACAATCAGCTGAACAGGTAACGTATTCGGAGCACCGAATATGGAATGCATCCCTGCAGTAACTTGCAAGGCTCCAAGGCCAAGAGATGTTGCAATGCCAAAGACAGTTGCAAATACCGAAAGAATATCAATTGTTTTCCCAATGGGTCCATAGATTTTATCTTTCAGAATCGGATAGAAAACAGAACTAATGGCTGCAGGCAGTTTTTTGTTGTATTGGCAAAGAGCAAGAGCCAGTCCAATAACCGTGTAAATCGCCCATGGATGCAGACCCCAATGGAAAAAGGTATATTTCATGGCAGTATTGGCTGCATCAATAGTATAGCCTTCTCCGTATGGAGGGGTCGTATAATGGGTGACAGGCTCGGCGACACTCCAGTAAACAATCCCTATTCCCATCCCAGCTCCAAACAACATAGCTAGCCAGGAGGCGGTATTGAAATCAGGCCGGTCTGTCGTTTTCCCTAACCGAATATGGCCATATTTAGAAAACAACAAATAGATGGAAAAAATCACAAAGAAAAGGGTAGCGCCGATATAAACCCATCCAAGATAATCAATCGATGCATTATAAATGGTATCGGTCACTTTCGTAAGAAGATCTGTGAAAAAGATCCCCCATGCAATAAAGATTAAGGTCAGTAACAGTGAGATGATAAATACACTGTTTTCTTTTAGCTTGTTAACGTTCATGGAAACCTCCAACAGAAATAAAATGTGAAATTAAAAAGGCAGATAAGTCCGATTGTGAAGATGAAATATAGAAATCATTGATCAAGAAGGTTATATAGAAATTCCCATTTTTCAGTGTTCATCAACTCTTCAAGTGCCAACTCTAAATTGCCACCGAGAAATACAGAATTGCCTTGGATGGCAATAACCATTGCTTCGATTGATTCATCTTTATCATTGCTTCTATACACATCGCCTATAGAAGGTAGCATATCAGCATTAAAGTTTGACAGGTCATTCAAGTTACTATCATCAATATTTTGAAGGTCTCGGTATTCAATCGGGTTGCTGTGTTCATGGCGGCCCGGAACCATCAAAAGATACTCATTATGCTTAACCCCGTTAGACTTGCTTGTAACAACCCCTTTAGATTCAGCGGATGCCACTACCTCAATTTCATTTAAAGAATAATGATCCAAGTAATCAGGGTTGGGGTGTGTAATTAAGATGTAATCTCCTTCTTCAGCTTTTCGATCCTTGCTGAGGGTATAGATGTTTTTATTGAAAATAAAGCTATCCAGCTCCTTTGGCTGGTACTTATCGATTTCCGCCGCACTGCTTAAATGCTGTGATAAATCCCTCAATTTCATAAGATGGACAGATTTTCTATACATAGGTTTTACCGAATAAACCTTGTGCAATTCATTTTGAAAATATACAATTTGCCCTTTTCTAACCTGATACAGTTTCACAGAAACCTCACCCTCCAAATAATTACGCATTTTATTTCTAGTTTTTTTATAGACCCTATGATTATTTAAGGATACTAAATGTCCATATTAAGTATCCCCTAACCAATTAAACTTAAACATAAACATTGATTTACAGAAAAATTCGACTGTTAGATAATAGAGGGAATTCTAGAGAGGGAATATTTCCAAACAGTAAAATTCCATGTAATGCTAATTGGCTAAAGGATGTACAGAAAAGACTAAGAATTTATAGCCAGCAATCTTCATATGTTTAATTTACATATGAAGGAGGCTTTAAAATGTTCGAATATAGAAATAGGCATTCTAAAGGCTTCATGCATCACAATGATGAATTCCATACATCATCAATTAATTTAGAGATTAAAAACAACTTTGATATGATTATGGAATTTACTCAATCAGTTTTGAAAGAGGTAAAGGATTTTAATAATGGAATACATGAAGAGTATAATCATCCATTGATCGATGTTATTAGATTAATTGGAAAGCAACTGCAATCTATCTATTTATCGAATCTTTTATATGTAATAGATGAATCCGATTTACCGAGTTTATATCCAAAAGAAGTGCTATTTGATCCAATAACCAGGATTTCTTTGGATGGTACAACGTTTACAGATGTAATGAGAGAACTAAAAACGGATAGGGTCATTTCTTTAGATCGGGATTTAGTACTACCATGGTCTTGGAAAAAATCTAGGTTGGTCACTTGTATTGCTCTGATTGGGGAAGGAAGAAGAATGGGGCAGTGGCGTCAAGATCACAATAATCATTATGTGGATTTGTGGTTACCAATGGGGGTAGCATTTGTTTATGGAGGAAATCATTCAATATCAGCTGGTATCATACAAGGCAAAGGAGAAATAATTCCTAGGTATGTTTATGACATTAGTGATGTGTATGATTATGTGTATTGTGATGGCTTCCACTATTATCGAATCGAAGATGGGTCCATCATTTCTAAAGTTATAAATGCTGAATTTGCAGCGATTTTTGAAATAGGCCGAATGATGAGGGAAATGTCCATAAGTTATTAGCAGCCGAAATTGCATGTTCGGCTGCCTTATTTTTGAGTGTGTCATCATGTGGGTATTTCACATACCAAAACAATCTTTTTGAAGATATTATTTCAAGGTATTTTAGTATCTGGCTGTCCAATCAGGACAGCCTTTTATAATGGGAAATAACTGCTTTGGTTAAGGAAATATTTTTAAGGCTACATTTACAATAAGTTTTGGCATAAACAAGAAAACGCTGTAAACATTAAAATCACCAGCGTTTTCTAATAGATGGGTGA
This sequence comes from Paenisporosarcina sp. P4_D4, assembly GCF_056401835.1. NCBI lineage: Bacteria > Bacillati > Bacillota > Bacilli > Caryophanales > Caryophanaceae > Paenisporosarcina > Paenisporosarcina sp. P4_D4. The sequence continues at coordinate 21,454 of NZ_JBFUIO010000015.1, forward strand.
TTATTTATTGGGCAATAGTTGGAAAATGAGTTAAATGTAGTAATATATAAGAATAACAAAGATTTGTCGAAATTTAAGCAAAGTGAAAATAAGTAAAGGGTGCCCGCGTAATGACTACGAATAACAGAGAAGTTGGGGAACAGGGTTAAGGGGGAAGTATTTTGGAGCTGAAAATATGGGAGATTGATTTTGATGTGATTGGTCCTGTATCAATTGAGAGAGATATACGTTTTAAACAAGAAAAAGGATTTGATCACCATCAATTCTATAGTGATATAGCACTGTCAAAAAGCCATTATGGTTTTAAAGCAACTATTACGGCTTATGCAGATACTATAGATACTGCTGAAACGGTTGCTAATGTTTATTTCGGAAGAATGAGAGATGTTTTATCTCTATCAAATGATATACCTATCCAATTACATAAATATGAAGGTAGTTTGAATAGGACAAGGAATTTTACAAGTAGAAGGATATTAACAAAATCCAATATCATCACCGCCTTTAAAATGGCTAGAGAATTTGAGTCTAATCAGCCAAAACTTTTAAGAGCGATTGGGTGGCACTCTAAGGGCAAGGTATCGCATAATGCAATCGACCAATTTTTCGCTTTCTGGAATGTGATAGAGATACTCGGAAAGGAATTTCATACTGTAACACCTCGAACAGAGGATGGAGTGAAAAATCAAATTTATCAGTGCTTTATAGATTATTTTGGAGAGATAATAGATTGGGATTTACCAGATGGTTGGATAGATTCCATGTATGAAAAGAGGAATAGGATTTTCCATGGTGCTGAAGATAACACTCTCGAGGCCATTAAGGAAACGTCGAATATGATTCCCCTATTAGAAAAAACATCAAAAATGTTAATAGATGAAATAATTGATAAAAAATATGATAGGTCTGAATTTCAATACTTTGAGTTCTAATTTTTAGCAGTTCCAAGAGATTAATATAGTATGTTAACAATAGGCATACAATAGACACCGGTGCTCTCCATTGCAACGTGAGTACAGGCATGCTCCTTAATCCAATCAATTAACTGTAATAAAAATACAGTTTTAGCTGGTCATATTAAGTGTCATGGCCATATTACTCGTCATCAGTTTGATTTATTGGATTACTTCTAACAATCCGGGTTCCTTTCCACTAAGCAAGAATTGATTAAGGAAATCAATCACATTTTCCCGCAAGCAAATGTAAAAGAGATTCAGGACACCATCGAGCTTGATGAAAAATATGTATTTGTTCCGTTTATATCGGAAGAGAACAAATATGGAGTCAGTCAATGGGTATGGCAAAAAAGAGAATGGAAACTTGCGAGAGTCAATACAGGAGGTGAACCACATTCATGGCGTATTGAGGATGGAGATTTTTCCACTAGCCACTTGGTGTGGAACATTGCTCCTGAAACATCCATTGAAAAGCTAGAGTTCTATCTGATAAAAGATTGGTCATTCCACATTTCGGAAGGTATCGATTACTATGATCCAGGTGTTCAGCTTGAGGAATTAGTTGAACTCTCGGACACATCATTCGGTGCCATGCCATTGCCGGATAGTTGGTCATCCATTTTGGCTGGATGGCCTATGATCGTTCAGGCAAAGTGCTTCCTACTGTTAATGCGTTGAATGGAAGTGGCTTTACTGGTGGCGATGAACACATTGAGCATATCAGGTTCCTGGATGAGTTAGAGATTGAGACAGTCGAGTAGCAATTGGAGTAATTATTAAATTTCCGAGAACCCAAAATATGAGCCTATTCAGATGGAGAAAGAAGATGTGTTGATTAATGGGAAGGTTATTGGGGTTATAAAAAGTCAGTAAGTTGATTCAAAAAGAATGAAAAACGGCGAATCCTGTAACCCTACCGTGTTTGTTTTTGATATAGGGTAGTAAGAATGTGAGTATTTAAAAAGCTCCACATATGTGGAGCTTACTTAGATTTTATTAAGAATCCAATCTTGGATTTCATCTATTAAATCTAGTCCAACTTTTAAAGTTCCGAGGACTGTGCCTTTTCCGATGATTTTTAACTCTGGTGCAATCTTAATTCCTTCAATACTATAGCTAACTGTATCAATATGGTGAAGCGGAATTCTTACTGTATTAATCAATCCAGCACTCTTTAAATATCCATTTTCAATAGATATTTTGTTTTGTTTCCATGAATATTCATTATCAGTTTTTGTTAATGCACTTCCGAACAATCCCATCATTTTGCCTCTTTTCAAATTTAACTTACATGTAAATTTTACAAAGACAATTAATGAATTGAAAGCAAATTATCTATGGTAAATTATGGGCGCGTAATTATTTGTTACAATTTTAAAAAATGGTGGCACTTTTTCCTCAAAAATGTACAGGTACCAATAAGAGAAAAGGTGCCAGCCACTGTAATTCATTTAATCCATTCACGATGATCTTAAATATCAAGTACCACAAAAAGTCCGATAAGAACTTGCTGAATCCCCAGGCACCATACAATAATCAGCCTTTTCACTCGTATGTTCAAAAGGACTCGAAAGAACTTCAAGCAACTTCTCCATCACGCCATAATCCCCACGTTCAACTGCAGCTTCCAGTGCTTCTTCTACCCGATGGTTACGAGCAATAATTGCAGGATTAGAATTCCTCATCAACTGTTGAGAGGAATCTTTTGATTCTTCTTGTCTACTTAATCTCGCCTGCAAACGCTCATTCCACTCTACAAATTCTTCACTGTTGAACAGGTCCGTATCTTCTAGTGTATCTAAAGTGAGTGCACGGAACGTATTCGTATAATCCGCATGATGCTTCTGCATGATATTTAAGAAATCTTCAATCAAGGTTTCATCCTCTTTTTCTTCATTAAAAATTCCTAGTTTTGCTCTCATTCCTGCATACCAGTTTTCGTGATACAACTTGTTGAATTCTGCAATCGCGTCTTGGGCTATTTTGATTGCTTGCTCCTGATCGTCATGGAACAACGGCAATAATGTTTCTGCAAGGCGCGCTAGATTCCAGCCTGCCATGTATGGCTGATTGCCGTATGCATAACGACCTTGCTGGTCAATGGAACTGAATACCGTTGCTGGATCGTATTCATCCATAAATGCACAAGGACCATAGTCGATGGTTTCTCCGCTGATGGTCATGTTGTCAGTGTTCATTACCCCGTGAATAAAACCAACGAGTTGCCATTTGGCAATTAAGTCAGCCTGACGTTTGATGACTTCTTGGAGTAACGAAAGATATCGATTTTCATTACCTGCAACATATGGATAATGACGCTCTATTGTATAGTCAGCTAGCGTCCGGACGTCTTCAATTCCCCCGAAATTTGCAGCGTATTGAAAAGTACCGACACGTAGATGACTGGCAGCGATACGGGTTAGAATGGCACCAGGCAGTTCGGTTTCGCGGATGATTGACTCACCGGTTGTCACTACTGCGAGGCTGCGGGTGGTAGGAATTCCAAGTGCATGCATGGCTTCGCTGATGATGTATTCGCGCAACATAGGGCCAAGTGCCGCTCGACCATCACCCCGGCGGGAATAAGGTGTTGGACCCGAACCCTTGAGTTGAATATCAAACCGTTCACCTGATGGCGTGATTTGTTCGCCAATCAGCAGTGCACGGCCATCTCCTAACATGTTAAAATTCCCGAATTGATGCCCAGCATAAGCTTGAGCCAGTGGTAATGATCCTTCAGGAATGCTATTGCCTGCAAGCTCCGCTACGCCGTCTTTACTTTTTAACTCATCAATATTCAATCCAAGTGATTCTGCCAAGGAATCATTAAAGATTATTAACTCCGGTGAGTGCACAGCATTTGGGGTGATCTTGGTAAAAAATGAATTAGGGAGTCGGGCATAACTGTTGTCTAAGTTCCATCCGTTTTCAATTGCAGCTTTTTCTTTAGTCATTGTATCGCCTCCATATTTCTTGTGATTAAATAATCATTTAGGTATTTCTATGATATTGAGTACTATGCTTTATTCACTGAACAAGGACATTCTATTTTAGTGTTTTCTACTGTACTTTTATTATACCCATGCTACTTCTAAATATCGCTCTTGAAACACCTTTACGCATGTACCGAACTTTGAGTGGTTGAAATGTTCTATTTAAATGAAGAACCGGTTGTACTGAATGGTGAAAAGGTTGAAAAGCTGATAGGAAGAGTCCCAACTAATTCATATGAAGAAGGCTTGAAACAAACCATTGCATTTATGAAACAGAACCAATAGAAAACCATTTCAAGTCCGTTGTCAGCTTGGCACTTCATTTCTTTTATCTCAAGATTTTCATGATACGATAGGGATAGATAAAACAATGAAGTGGGGGGAGATTCAATGTTCCTGGAAAAGATAAAAAATGGATTAAATCAAAATCAACCTCTGTTTATTGGCGAGGAGACCGCGATGCGTTCGGCAGTTCTGATTCCGCTTGTTCAAGTGGAGGGAGAATGGCATGTTCTGTTTGAAGTGCGTTCACTGACGATGAGAAAGCAACCAGGGGATATCAGTTTTCCAGGTGGACGAATCGATCCGACCGATGCATCCCCAATGGACGCAGCTATTCGGGAAACACATGAAGAGTTGGGAATTGATCCATCAGCCATTCACGTCCTGGGGCAGATGAGCGTCTTTATACCAACGTCGTCATTGGTGGTCTATCCATTCGTTGCGACCATTGATCACCATCAAACCTATTCCTTCAATCCAGATGAAGTGAAGGAGACATTTACAATCCCCGTCAAATGGTTGTTGGACCATAAACCATACGTGCACATGGTCCCCGTTCAACCGATGCCGATGGAGGATTTTCCATATGATAAGATCGTGAACGGCAGTGAGTACCAATGGAGAGCACGGATGATGGAAGAATGGTTTTATGACTACGAACAGTATACGATTTGGGGTTTGACTGCACGGATTTTAAAGCATTTTATTGAAACGGTATCAAATCAAATAGCGCCCTTATCTACAAAGAAAACGAGCGATGATTAACTCACCGCTCGTTTTTTTTATCGTATTTCAACTGAAACAATTTGCTCAATGTAATTCGATGATGGTCAAATTTACATTCATTAGCATTAAATAAAAGTGTGACTTTAAAACGATTACCCAAGGAGGCCAAATCAGTGAAAGAAGGCATTCCAGACCAAGGAGAACAGAATTCTATATCGCCAGAAATTTATGCAGCAAAACTAGCAGTGGTTGCAGGAGTAATTTCAACACTTGCAGAAGCATTAGAAACGTTCGCTTCTATAATAGATCTTGAAAATACCATTGAAAGTGAACGTCAAGATAAAAAAAGTCAAGCAGATCAAGAACGTCAAATGGCTGACATGCAAAAACAAATTGACTACCTAACTAAGGAAGTCCATCGATTGAAAAAATGATTATGTTTTATAAAAAAGTACTGTTTGGTTCTTATAAGAAATAACATCCCATTTTTCTTCTTGAACTACCTGCCACGATTAGTTGAATATGAAAAAAGCTGCCTAAGCAGACCACTTAGGACCCTTTCTTGAAACCTTATTTTCTTTTTCATTAGCCCTAGAACTAAACAGATCTTACTGCCTATCTTGTAATTCCCCTTTACTTCACTGTCAGTTCTTCCAATACAAAGTACTGATAGGACAGACAATTTCTATGTGATGAATTAGATTTTTGTTACATAGAAATATATAGAAGTATCTAAACGTATAAGGAGGAGATTTTGTGCACGAGCATGAAATTTTAGGCATAAGATGGAACGACAACAATTTACATGTTCACCAATATTCCACGGAAACGACGATAAATGATGGTCATTCACATTTTGTTCAGGGAACGACTACCCCAACAAATTTCGCGATGGACCATGTTCATTATTATGAGGGAAATACCACTTTTGTAGGGCATGTTCATCATTTTTCAGGTGATACGGGACGTCCTATTTACTTGAACGATGGAACACATTATCATGAATTTTCAGGAACCACAACTTTTAATGACGGACATGTCCATTATTACTCAGGAATTACAGGAAGAAATATGTCCTAGCAGCCTTACTGAAAAAACAAAGACATACAATCAATAAGAAATGAGCGGTGACTTAGTCACTGCTATTTTTATTTTTAGAATAGGCAAACAGGTGATTAACAATAATAACAGGACAATTCATGTACTTTGTAGAATCTACTAATAACTCTAAAAGATAGGAAGTGTGGGAGTATGTTTCATGCAAAAGATGTTTTAGCGGATCAGTTGTTAGCAAATGCGAATGACCCTAGTTGGTACGCTCCATTTTCAGAATCAGTGAAAAGTTTGTCTGAGGAAGAAGCATTTTGGAAGCCAAACGAAAATAGTAATAGCATAGCTGAAATAGTACAGCATCTCTTATATTGGAATCAAACATGGCAAACAAGGTACCAAAAATCTCACGTCAATGCCGTGCCTTCTATAGGAAATAATGATAAAAGCTTTATCATTCCTGAACATCAAACATTCACCGATTTGAAAAAACAACTGTTAGAAGTGCTATTACAATGGCAAGGTTTATTAACTGAAGAAAAAGTTGAAAGTGAAGTGAATGGTTTCCCTGAACATGTGGAGTGGTGGGCAGTACTCGGTAATGTCTCAACTCATAACGCCTATCACATTGGTCAAATCATTTATATTAGGAAGTTACAAAATAGCTGGAAAATAGAAGAGGAATAATAAAGTTTTTTTGTTTTAAGATTATCTTCTTTTCTTAAAGGGGTGTATGAAATGAATCAAACTGAATATGAATGGGTCAAACAGACTCGAGAAATCGTTTTCGATTTTTGTAGTGAACTAGAACCAGATGATTTTACTCGCCAAGTGGATGGCTTCGGTTTTCAAAGTCTAAGAGACTCACTAGTACATATATCAGACTGTTATTATGCTTGGTTAGGTTCCTATATTTTATTAAAAACGAAGAAGCCACTTTCGGCAAAGGACGATTTAGCCGAAATAGGTTTGGATGAAATAAAAGTTCGTTTTAATCAAGTAGATGCGTTTGTAAATGAGGTATTTGAAGTATTCTCGAATCACATGGATGTGCCAATTGAAAGAGAGATTCCCTGGAGAGTAGGCGGAGAAATCATATCTATGACGCCTGCTAAACTGCTCATGCATGTCATTACCCATGAATTTCATCACAAGGGTCAGATCGTAGCTATGGCGCGTCAAATGGGGTATGAACCCCCAAATACAGATGTGCTAGGAACTAGTGGTTAGAGAGATCTAGCTTCTCTAAAATCTAATTGCTTTGGAGAAATTGATGGTTAACAAGGAGGGATATTCTTGGGAACAGAACTAAAGTTTAGAATTGCAACAGAACAAGATTTGGAGAAAATTGTGGAAATGCTGGCTGATGATGTTTTAGGTAGCAAGCGAGAACGGAACGAAAGGCCACTTCCAGACAGCTATCTCAAAGCGTTTGAGGCAATTAATGCTGACCCTAACAATGAGTTGGTGGTAGCTTGTCGCGGAGATGAAATTATCGGAGTTCAACAAATTACATTTACTCCTTATATTACACATCAAGGTGGATGGCGGGCTACGATTGAAGGTGTGAGAACATCTTCTTCTGAACGTGGCAAAGGACTCGGAACCGAACTAATTCGCTTTGGGATTCAACGTGCTAAAGAGCGAGGTTGTCACTTGGTTCAGCTCACTACGGATAAAAAGCGGGAAGATGCCTTACGTTTTTATGAAAGTTTAGGCTTTAAAGCAACCCATGAAGGTTTAAAGATGTCCCTTTAATTTTTCACCTGGCATTTGATTACTTAGGATTCAAATGCCAGTTGATAAAATCACTTGATATAATTTAAAACCTTTTTCAGGACGTCTAATGTTGTCATCATCCAAAAGCCGTAGCATTCTTTCATCCTTATGTACATATGGTTCGGGTAAGTGATTTTGTACAATACATTTGAGGTGTTGAGAATGAAGATTCTAAAAATCGTATTTGAAACCGTGAACATTCACGAAATGAAAAAGTTTTATACGGAAACTTTGGAGATGTCAATTGTAAGAGAAAATCAAAGCTTCTTTACCGTAAGAGCTGGAAATACACTTATTACATTTCAGCAATCTCCCAATGTTGAGGCTCCTCTTTACCACTTTGCATTAATAACCAGTTTACCTTTCTATGAATACATGTTTAAGAAATTGAAAAAATGTAACGTCATGATTTTGCCTAATTCTGAAGGGGAATTAAGCGGGTATTGGAAGGGGAAACAAGTTTACTTTACTGATCCTGACGGGAATATTGTGGAAATCCTTGAGCGCGAAATTCTTGAAAGTGAAGGTTGGTACGATGTTTGTGAAGTCGGGCTTCCTTGTGCAGATGTGAAGGACATGAGTGATTTCTTGTCATCGATTAAAAATGTAAATCAAACTGAATCAGATAACTTTAGATTTTATGGTGATGATGTTGGGAGTTTTGTGGTGGTGAAAGAAGGCCGGCATTGGTATCCGACAAACCGACCAGCTACGATTCATCCAATAATAGTGGAAGTTGAAGGCAATCATTATCAAGTATTGAAACATTCAGATTTGCCTTATACGATTAAAGTGAAAAGTCCTTGGTCCAATAGCCTTCCCGTGGTGCAGATGAGAATCGCCAGACCAACGGATCAACTCGAAAGAATAGTAGAGTTTTATGAAACAGGGTTGGGTCTCCAAAGAGTAGGAGAGTTCTGGAACCATGACGGATATGACGGGGTGATGTTAGGGCTTCCCGACAAAAACTATCACTTGGAGTTTACGAGTCATGTATCAGGGACGCCATGCCCAGCACCAACTAAAGACAATTTACTTGTTCTTTATTTACCGAATTGGGATGTAATTACCGATGTTGCTAAGAGGTTAGATAAGATGGGATACCCGGAGGTTGAAGCGGAAAATCCTTATTGGCAAGGCGATAGCATTACAATTGAAGATCCGAATGGATGGCGGGTTGTCTTGTTTTGCTCGACTGGGTTGTAGCAACAGCTGCACCTTTAAAAGTATGTCACAAGCATGTATAGCAGACAAAGCAGTTAGGAGATATCTTCCTAACTGCTTTGTCTTTTGCATGTCTAATACCTATCGATTGCTATTACCCATTCTTCTCATCGAAATATTCTCATTTACCATGTTATACATGGACTCAACACCATCCTCAGATGCAACAAAATCAAATGCATTTTCTGCTTGAATGCCCATGCTGCTTGCTTCTTTTGCCGCATCCATGTTGGCTCCGATGAAAATGAACTCCCATTTCTGTTTATCTTCCTGGTGTTTAATTAGCTTTTTCACTTTTTCATGCGTAAATTCACGGCTTGCATTTTCCATTCCGTCCGTTGTAATGACGAATATGAATTTGCCCGGTTTAAGATTTTCTGGTGTTTTGGATAATCTGCGGTCGACATCCAAAATGGTTTTCCCGACTGCATCAAGCAAGGCAGTTGAACCTCTTACATAATAATCTTCACTAGTTAGCTTTGCACCAGCTGCATTAATGCCGTTCCACAAAATTTCATATTCGTGGTCAAACAGAACTGTCGTAAGGGAGACTTCTCCATCGAGTTCACACTGCTTTTCAATAAAGGAATTGAAACCTCCGATTGTATCTTTTTCTAGTCCAGACATCGAGCCACTTCGATCAAGCAAGAAAATAATTTCTGTACGATTGTTATTCAAAGTCATCATCCTCTTTCGTTTGTTGGTAAGATAATCATAACCAGTTTTTAAATTGATTTGGTCGCCTGCAAAGCGACATTTTAGGAGGCGGATGTTTTTGCTCAATCAGCACATTTTGAATGAATTAGCAGAGTACATACAGAATCACTTACATAACGAGATAATGACCATGACATTAGAGTCGCAAGTGGATTTGGAGTACTGCCGACAATCTGAAAATATCACGATTGATTTGGAGGACTATATAAAAAATCATCGCAAGCCTACATTGAATCAAGTGTTATTTCGCTTCATTGATCATGCCGGAGTGAGTGATGTCGATATTTACAAAAAAGCGGGAATCGATCGCAAACTGTTTTCGAAGATTCGCTCCAATACTGACTATCGTCCAAGTAAAAATACAACCATTTCGCTGGCTTTGGCATTGCAGCTCGATAGCGATGACACTGAAGAGCTTTTGAGTGCTGCAGGATACTCATTATCAGACAGCAATGTCTTTGATTTAGTCATCCAGTACTGTCTGGAAAATAACATTCACGACATGTATTCGGTCAATGTAGCGTTAGATCATTTCAATCAGAAAACATTATAGGGGATTGAGACTGCTTAAGAAGTAAGACAGAAAATAGAGGTGTTTCATTAAATATGTTAAGAGAAAAGAAAGTGCGTGGAAAAACAAGGAAGTTCCGTAATTTTAGAAACAATATTGAAGAATGGTCACAATCGCTACCAGTCCCACCAGACTTAAGCCCTTCGTATCTTGGATGTAGATCCTATAGTTTTGATGATATATACGAAGATTTTGGGGATTACAGTAAGTTTCCTAAATCCCAAAAAAGAGAGTTCTTACAAATGATTATTAACTTTGTTAAAGCATTGCATGATTTGAAAACAGAAAAAGAAAAGGAATATAGAATCATCTGTTTTCTACCGATACCAGATTTATATCGAGTCTTGGTTATGGTCGGTTACACTCAAGCTGGATTAGAAAGTTTTTATGCAGGATTAAATCATAACGGCGAATTCAATAAAGTATTCCCACCCTCTACTAATGTCCAGTATCTTCAAAATGAATGGGGTCTGCATATACCTGATGGATTAGAAGTTAAAGGATTCGAGGGAAATGATGAATCTTTTGTAAGAGACTCCATTTGGTTTATTGGAAACGTAAACTGATGAAATATCAAGGACTAATGAACGTATTTGGCAATATCAACTTCTGCTGAAATTGCAGAACAGAAATCAGAATCTTTAACTACACATCATAAAACTCGGAGGTGTCAGGTGTCCATATGTATGATCCAACCGTTTTCGAGAACTTAAAAGTCGCATTTGAAAATCAAGTGTACGACCTGGATACGATCGAACGAAAAGTTGACATTACAAACCGGGTCGATCGAATGGATTTCTCCGTTATGGGTAGATGTTTTGCCATCCAATTTACATTGGTCGGTCAACCAGAAGTGACAGCGGAAATTGTTTTGGAAGCGTCTTTGGAAGAGTTAGCTGCTGAGATTTTGGAGAAGCCTGATACAAGTCCAGGGTGTTCCCTCGTATTAAGATTTCATAAACGTGTTCAACAAGTATCCGAGCAATGCATGAAGATCGAGCAAGCTTTGCATGGTATATGGGAACCAGGCCAAAAAGTAAAACAAATATTGAGTTTTGAGTATGGACAGGAAGCGTCAAGTTACTTGAACAAAATTGAAGTGGCATTTAACCACAAAATCAATGAAGAGCACATGGGGGAGCTGGAGGATTTTCTTGAACATGTGTTGGAAACGTTGGTCGTGTTGACTGATATTTAGCATGTACTACGAATTATAGCTTTTCAAACTATTCACGACCTCACTTCCTTGTTTTAAAGTACGGATGATCTAATTTTGTACAACCTGGAGAGGAATTCTGTCAACCTGGAGAGTGATACTGTCTACCTGGAAGGCCAAATTGTCAACCTGGTTTCGAAATTGATTGCGTGCCATCATAAATCACACCATATTTACTGTGGTTTTGAAATCAATCAAAAAAAAGCAGTTAGGAGATACTTTCCTAACTGCTTTTTCTTATGCTTCTCCGTTTTTAGCTTTCATCCAAATCCATCTTGAATTGAATGTTGTACGTAGACTCAAATCTTCTATAAATCCTGCGCCTGTGTAGCATTTTTGTGCACGGCTATTTTCAGGCTCGATTCTTAAAAAAACCCATGGGTAATCATAGGCTAGACATTCCTTCTGAAGCATTCGCACAAGTTGTTTTCCGATTCCTTTGTTGCGATAGGAAGGGTGGACAATCAAGTGAGCCAGTTCCAAGTCCTGCTCTTCAACGTCTACCCAAATTTCTCCATAAGCTACAGGCTGTTTTTCCTCCATTAAAATGTAGCCAAATTGGTCAGGAGCTTCATGCCAGCTACGATACATATCCGCAGAATAAACGTCTTCACCTGTTGCATAAAAACAATCTGTATCATTTTGTAACCAATCAGCGATTGTAGGTTCATCCGATAATTTAGCATTTCTTATTTCCATTATAACTAGCTCCTTACCAACAGGTATTTGATGCATTAAATTATATACGAAAACTAGATGGAGCCATCTAGTTAGCTGCTGTTGGGAATAATGAATTTCTTTTCTGAATTCTAGAGCATATAATTATTTTGAGAAACAATACAAGATTCAGTAACTTCATAGAGATGTATCTTAAGAAAAGAGGACAAACCCATGTCACCAAAACCTGATGATTCAGGAGTCAACAACAATCAATCTGATTGGATAAAGAGTTATGTAGATTCTCCAGAAAAACAACAACAGCTATATCGAAGGACTTTATGGATTGTAGTCATTTCGCAAATATTCGGAGGGGCAGGTCTAGCTGCGGGAATAACAGTCGGAGCACTCCTTGCACAGGAAATGCTAGGAACGGATAGTTTTGCAGGAGTTCCTGTCGCATTGTTTACACTAGGTTCTGCTGGGGCTGCACTGGTGGTAGGGAGACTTTCTCAACGCTATGGGCGCCGTTTTGGACTCGCGACTGGATTCCTTGCAGGTGGTATTGGGGCAATTGGTGTGGTGATTGCAGCGTTGACTAACAACATCTATCTGCTTTTTGCTTCCTTGCTAATCTACGGTTTCGGCACTGCTACAAATCTACAGGCACGTTATGCGGGTACTGACCTGGCAACTTCCAAACAGAGGGGAACTGCAATCAGCATTGCCATGGTTTCCACAACGCTCGGTGCAGTTGCGGGTCCGAACTTGGTCGGAGTCATGGGCAAGTTTGCTACGTCACTTGGTGTCCCGGCACTGTCGGGTCCGTTCATTTTAGCAGCCGCAACTTATATTGTTGCAGGTCTGGTACTTTTAGTTTACCTTCGTCCTGATCCTCTCGTCGTAGCAAATGCTATTGCAGATGCGCAGATAAAGAACGAGAGTAATCTAGTTGATACGACTTCCCACACATTAACAAACAACAATCGAGGAATCGTTCTTGGAGCAACCGTTATGGTCATAACCCAAATGGTTATGGTTGCCATTATGACCATGACTACCGTACATATGAGGCATCACGGACATGGATTGGATGAAGTCGGAATGGTCATTGGCCTTCATGTTGCGGCCATGTATCTGCCCTCCTTGGTGACCGGAGTTCTCGTTGACAAGTTTGGAAGAATGGTCATGACCATCGCTGCTGGTGCCACGTTAATGGCTGCAGCAATTGTAGCGGCTGTTGCACCCGCCGATTCTATGCTAGTACTTATCATTGCACTAGTTCTCCTAGGTCTTGGTTGGAACTTTGGATTGATCTGTGGCACAGCGTTAATCGTGGATTCAACTCACCCAACCGCTCGTGCAAAGACTCAAGGGAAAGTGGATGTTTTGGTAGCATTAGCAGGGGCAACCGGAGGAGGCTTTTCCGGAATGTTTGTGGCTCTAACTAGTTACTCCACTCTGTCACTTGTTGGAGGTTTCCTCTCATTACTGCTCATTCCAGTTGTCATCTGGTCACGTAAACACACAAAATAAGATAAAGGGAGTTCAATTCGCAAATGAATTGAACTCCCTTTGTTTATTGAAAATCAACCAATGGCTCTGTAAATTTATGTTAAAATAAATAAAGTGAAAATTTAATCTTTTGGGAGTGGGGAGACATGCCAATGGAACAGGAAACAATGGGTATGTTAGTCGTTGGGTTTTCGATCGTAATGGGTATCGCGTTTATTGTGGTATTGAGATTGTTATTCTCAAAAAAACTAAAACCATTCAGAGCGGCGTATGCATTGGTCCTTGGCTTTTTTGTATTTTTTTGTTTGGYCGTAAGCCAAGCACTAAAGGCGATTGCTTTTGATATAAACCATCCAATGGCATCCGAAGAAATCTCTCTGCTAATAGGATTTGCTGGGGTTTTATGGGCAGTAAGTATGTTGTTTTTATTGTTGGGGCTAATCAAGCTTTCATCTGTCAAAAAAACAACAGTGGTAATCAATAATTAAATTATTGATCGCCTTTCATTAAATCTAAAAGGTTTTGAGAAAGGAGCACTACATGGAAATTAAGTTTAATGATTTTTTAAAAGAAGAAATAACAATCAATGAAATACAGGTCGCTTTAGAAAACGGTGAAATAACCTCAAAAGAGATGGTTATGTATTACCTTCACAGAATAGCCAAGTATGACCAGGACGGTCCAAAAATAAATTCTGTCATTGAAATAAATCCGGATGCCATATTTATTGCAGAAGCAATGGATTATGAAAGAAAAACAAAAGGAACGAGGGGGCCTTTACATGGTATCCCAGTTTTTCTTAAAGACAATATTGAAACAAGTGATTCCATGCATACCAGTGCAGGAACACTTGCACTAGAAAATAATATTGCAATGAAAGACGCGTTCCTTGTTCAAAAACTCCGTGAAGCAGGTGCAGTCATCCTAGGTAAGTCAAATATGACAGAACTGGCTAATGGCATGTCGAATGAAATGTGGGCAGGCTATAGCTCCAGAGGCGGACAAGTATTAAATCCATATGGAGATGCGAACCTTTTTGTCGGTGGATCAAGTTCAGGATCAGCCGTTGCTGTTGCTGCAAATTTCACCGTATTGTCTGTTGGCACTGAAACAGATGGTTCCATTCTGAGTCCTGCAATTCAAAACTCTGTTGTTGGAATTAAACCAACAGTAGGTTTAATCAGTCGCACAGGGATTATTCCTTTTACATATTCACAGGATACAGCCGGACCTTTTGCAAGAACGGTTACTGACGCTGCTATCTTATTAGGTTCCTTAACAGGTTTCGATAAAGGCGATCCAGCTACATATAAAAGTGAAGGTATTTCACTCCAGGATTATACGGTCTATTTGGATTCCAATGGATTAAAAGGTGCCAGAATCGGCGTATTCAATAATGCTTCTGACGATTACCTTCAATCAGGAGAATATGATAAAACTCTGTTTATCAATGTACTTCAAACCTTACGTGGCGAAGGCGCAGAAGTCATCGAGGATATCGAAATTCCTTCCTACCATCGGGAATGGAGTTGGGAAGTATCTATATATGAACTAAAACATAGTTTAGGAAATTATTTATCCCAGTTACCATCCTATGTTCCAGTTCATTCTTTCACAGAACTAATCCAATTCAATAAACAGCATGAACAGAGGGCATTAAAATATGGTCAGGGTAAGTTGGAATATCGAGAGACCTTACCCAACACGTTAAGAAATCCTGAATATTTGAATGCGAAATTGGAAGATCTGTATTTTTCGCAGGACATGGGTATTGATTTTACTTTGAAAAAATATGACCTTGATGCAATCATTTTCCCTTCTTATATTGGTTCCACAATATGTGCAAAAGCTGGGTATCCGTCTATTGCTATTCCTGCTGGATACATGGAAAGTGGTAAGCCATGTGGTATTACTTTTGCTGGTGCTGCTTTTAGTGAAGGGTTACTAATCAAACTCGCTTATGCTTTTGAACAAGCTACTAAACATCGGAAACCACCGAAGTTAATTTGAGATTAAATATGGAGGTGTTACATTGAATAGTCCTATTCTAAATCAAATCGGAACGGTCTTTATTCCAGTAAGTAACATAGAACAAGCTCGAGATTGGTATTGTGACATATTAGGTGTACCAGCAGATGGAGAAATTCTGTTTGGTCATATTTATGTAATACCTATGAATGGTACGGGGATTGTATTAGATAGCAAAATTTTCTCTGAAGAAAATATATTTAAAAACCCTGTATTCCATCTCAATACAGAAAATATAGAAGAAGCTTTTCAGTACATGAAGAAAAACCAAGTTGAGTTAACAAGTGATATCGAACATAATCACTATTTCAATTTTAAAGATCCTGATGGAAATCATTTAATGATTTGTAAGTGTTAAGAACATTTTACGATAATGAGTCCTAATAAATTAAAGGGAGTAATAAATAATGAGTTTTCAAATTACAAGAGAATTAAATAATGACGACAAAAATCACATTAATAATGAGCTATATAAATATAACTTAGCTCATTTTCCAGAGGATTTAAGAGGGCGGTACGAACAAATCAATTTATTTCTTAAAGATGAAAATGGTCTTGTTCGTGGTGGTTTATTAGGTGAAGTGTGCTGGAATTGGTTAGAAATCCACACTTTAATCGTTGATGAAGAAACTCGGAAATTCGGATATGGCTCCAAGCTATTGATGGAAGTCGAGCAAATCGCATTAGAGAAAAAATGCGATTTCATCAAGGTAGATACATTAAGTTTTCAGGCCTTAGATTTCTATGAAAAAAACGGTTATCAAGTATTCGGAAGTATTGATAATGTGGGCAGAGAATTCACGCATTATTATTTAAAAAAGGATTTGAATATTTAATAGTAGGCGATATGAAAAGCTACAAAAAGTAATATATTTCGAAGTCATCGGAGGTACATAATGGAGTTTTATCAATTTAATAAAGAAAGTGGTAAGCAGATTTCAAAATTCAACTCAGATTTTATTATGTCTCGTATTATTCAAACTGATAAGACAACTAACATTGGTTGTATGCATTTAGACAAGAATGGTATTGTAGGCTATCACCAAGCGGTAGTTCCACAACTCTTGTTGATCTTATCCGGAGAAGGTACTGTTCGTAATGATAAAGAAGAATACTTTAAAGTCCAATCTGGAGATGCTGTATTTTGGGAGAAAGATGAGTGGCACGAAACGAAATCAAATGATGGATTAACTGCAATTGTTATTGAAAGTACAGAACTAAATCCTTCTTTATATATGCCATTAAAGAAATAGTAATAGTTTTGCTAACGGGTGTTTTACATCAAAATCGTTGAACGATAATGGAGGTAGACATAAATGAGAATTCAAAAAGCAACATTAAACGAACTTGAGTCGCTAACAGAACTATTTGATTTATACAGATTGTTCTATGAACAAACGTCTAATTTGGAAGGTGCAAGAGAGTTTTTGAGAGAAAGGTTGATTAACGAAGAGTCAGTAATTTTTATAGCCTTCGATGAGAATAATCCTGTTGGTTTTGTTCAGCTATATCCAACATTTTCATCAGTTAGTATGCAGCGGTCATGGGTGTTAAATGATTTATATGTGAAAGAAAATGCTCGTAAAAAAGGATTAGCTGTGAATCTAATAAAGAAGGCAATTCATTTTGCAGAGGAAACAGGCGCAAAAGGAGTTTCGCTTGAGACAGGTAAGGAAAACATAACAGCACAAAGACTTTACGAAAAAATTGGATTTATAAAAGAGTCAAATAGTTTTTATTATTTTTCAGTTTAATAGTAATCAAACCAACGAGTGCGGCAAATTAAATTATTTGAAAACAGTTTGGAAGGCAAAATAAATTGGATTGATAAAATATCTAAAAGAAGGATAGTTCAAGAAAGGATTGTTAATTTACGATGAAAAATGCAGGAAATTTGAAGACAAAAAAGGTCATAGAGTGCGAAATTGATAACGAAATAACTGAGAAGATTCAAGAGTTATTGACTGAGAGTTTTCATGGTATTTATCCAAACAATAGAATTTATTTTAAACAAGTGCCTCATTTTAGATTCTTAGTCTTTAACGAGGATAAACACCTTCTTGCACAGGTTGGGTTAGATTACCGAGTTATGAACCTTAATGGAAAACTTATAAAAGTGCTTGGGATAATTGATTTATGTGTTTCACAGGAATCCCGTTCAAAAGGAATAGCTTCACTTTTACTATTAGAAATTGATAAGTACTGTGTAGGGAAGGATATTGATTTTGTAATTTTATTTGCCGACAATCAAACATTGTATTTAAAGAACGGCTACAAATCTGTTAAGAACAAATGTAAATGGTTGAAAATCGATGATAGAAATCAAACTATACTGGGAATAGGCTATGAAGAAATAAGTGAATTGATGATTAAGAAAATGGGTATGAATGAATGGACTGATGGCGATATAGATTTTCTAGGTTATCTCTATTAAGATGGGGAATTAAATTAAGAATTGAATTGAATCCTGGTGGGTGATGAAGTATCATTTTTCGTCAATTACGGCGCAATGCTTTCCGTTATGTCCTCTACAAACGTTTTAAAAAATATATCCATATCATATAGAGAACTAATGTCTATAACTTTTAAAATCTCCTGGAAGTTTTATAATCTTCGAATGTCCCTCCTTTATCTCCTCTTTACTTTCTATTTATAAAAATCCTTTTATTTACATAGCTTTTACTTCTGCTTCATAATGCACATACAATTCTCCCGTAAACTGATGATGGAATATATTTACTTGGGAGGAATTTTGCTAGATGAACAAGAAATTTTTGGTCCCTATAGCGTTGATGAGTAGTTTAACATTTTCCACAGTAATCCCATCACCAACTGAGTTATTGCAGAAAAGCCAAACACATGTCGAGGCCGCAGCATTCTCTCCAATCCTCATTACGGAACTGTTGCCTAACAGCAATAATGTAGCTGATACGTCAACGGATGCGTTTGAGTTTATCGAACTATATAACAATAGCACCCAATCGATTGATTTAAAGAATTACAAGTTAGTCTACGGATATCCAGATGGGAAAATGGTAGATTGGACATTTAATGAAGACAAAGCGATTGCTCCAGGCGAGACACTCGTCGTGTGGGTCAAGAATAAAGCAAATACGAATCTGACTCTTGCAGATTTCAATACTGAATTCAATACCCAGTTATCGGAAAGTCAGTTTACCTACATCGAGTCGGATGGAATGGCAAACTCTGATGAGCGAACGATATCGGTTGCGGATATGTCCAACAATATTTTCACTTCAGCAAAATATGTAAAAGCTGATGTCGGCTTAAATAAAGGCATTCAATACAAAGCCGGGGAAGACGGGAAAACGATGGACATTCTTACGTCTTCAGAAGCACCGACACCAGGTAGATTGATCACGGGACAAGCCCCTGCAGACCCAATAGTCGAGGATAAAGCAGCGCCTGTCATTGCACATCAACCGATCGACAAAGTGGCGGTTGGTGAACCACTTAACATCAAAGCAGTGGTTACGGATGAAACAAAACTCGAAAACGTAAAACTGTTTTACAAACTGACGGAAAATGGCAGTTGGCTTCATAAGGATATGGTCGGTTCATCTGAAGAAAATACGTTTGAAACCCAAATCGACCAATCGGAAATATTGACGAACAAAGTAACCTACCGCATTGAAGCATTTGATGGGCAAAATACATCCAAGACAGAAGAATATCAAGTGTTGATTGAAGGTATGGACGTTAACCCACAAAATGTTCCTGCACTTCTTGTGACAGAGCTCGTTCCAGACTCGACGAATGTTGGATCACTGGATGGCTATGAGTTTATCGAAGTGTATAACAATTCGGCAGAAGCCATTAACTTGAAAGATTACAAGATTCGCTATCGTTATCCAGCGGAAGGTCCGGAAGCGGACTTGATATGGAAAGCAGATAAAGAGGATATTATCCTGCCTAGTGGCAAAACCATCGTCTATTGGATTAAAAATGCGAGCAATCAAGAAAAGACTGTGGCTGATTTCAACCAAATTTACAATGTGAACTTGATTGAAAATGTAGACATCGTGGAAATCCAATCTGGAGGAATGGCCAACTCGAGTCATCGCGGTTTAGCCATCGCAACAAATACAGGCATTGATATTTCATCTGCCTATTATTACGACCAGCCGGATGTAGATGACGTGGCTGCGAACAAAGGCATTTTATACACGTATCCTTCAGATGGCAAATCCACTGTCATGAAAAAATACAGCCACAGCTTGGAAAATGCGACACCAGGGAGCCTATCACCAATCCAGATACCAAAAGCCAAGGTTACTTTTACTGAGGATAAAACAGCGCCTTCAATCAGCGATTTGACTGAAGCTATCCCGACGTCGGGACACGAAAATCTTGATCTTTCATTCGATGTAACGGATGAGTCCATGGTCAAAACGGTGCGTCTTTTCTATAGAACAAATGAAACCGACGAATATCGTATGGTCGATTTAACCAAAACCTACGATTCTACTGTTTATTCTCATACGGTTGCTTCACCAGAGTTACTTGGGAAGGAGAACTTAAGTTATTACGTTCAGGTATCAGATGGCACAAATGAGGTTGCTTCGGATGTTAAGAAAATCGAAATATTAAACGACGATTCGATTGTAACAGGATTGAACGTGGAAGATGGCTCTTATTTAAGTAAAACGGTTTTGCTGAAAACTTATGGCAAGGATTCAAAACTATTAATTAATCAAAAGGATGTCACGGACGAAACCAAACCTGCGCTACCAACACAGGCATACTTCGCCTTTGATGCGAAAAATGTCAATCTATACTTTAAAAACGGGGTCACGATTGGTAATGAAACGCTCCACATTTTCGATGACACAATTAACACTTATACAACCTTGACCATACCGGTGGATCCTGATCACTTTAAGCAAGGACTCGATACCAAAATATCGATACGTGCAGGTACAAAAGTGTCTCCTTTCGATACAAATTCAGAAGAAAATCGCGATGACTTCTATGTCAAAAATGTACGATTAGTTTTAGCGGATGGTACCACTCTTTACGATCCTCAATTCAAAGATATCGAAAAAGAGCTATCGGTCGGAGACGGTGCGAGTGCCAAGCCGGTAATTGATTTCAGCTTCCATCTGCCGGATGAGAAATTTAGTGCAAAAGCCTACGCTTGGGACACAACTGCAGAAACTGAAGGAACGCATACGGTCGAAGCGCAGGATGCAGAAAATACAAAAGCTGAAGTTATTATCGATAACAGTGCACCAATCATTACCCCTTCGATTGAAGAAGGAAAGGAATACAAAGGTGCCTTTATTATTCAGGCAGAGGTTGAGGATAAGTACTCTTCAGTTGAAAGCGTGACTGCGTTGCTGGATGGGGAAAAAATCACATTGCCTTTTGAGACGTCATCCGCAAAATTGGCACAAGGCAAACATACAGTTTCATTCACGGCAAAAGATGTTGCCATGAATGAAGTACAAAAAGATATTCACTTTACCGTATTGGAAGAAAAACCATACATGCCGAAAATCATTTCTCCAGTAGATGGTACGGAAAACGTCAACCCGAACGAGACGAAACTGCAAGTGAAAGTGACAGACCCTACAAAGGATGAGCTGAATGTTTCATTCTATAAAGGACACAAGTTTGAAGCGGATGCAGAGGAAATCACAGTATTTGAAAACAGTGCAGACCGGGAACCGCCTAAAGAGCTGATTCCAGCAGGTGAATCCGTTGTCACGGCAAAAGATAAAATGGCCAAAGTGGACGGAGAGTACATTGAAACTACTTCACTGGATAAATTCCCGTATCACCGATTTGAAGTTGCTGTAGGGGAAAATCTTGATAAAGATGACGAAATCGTCCTGAACTGGGAAGGGAAATCACTGATCGGCCGTAAAGTATCAATGTACGTTTGGAATCATGTAAATGCTTTATGGGAACTGCAGGAATGGAAAGTTGCAAAAGATGACAAGAACTTCATTTTACATGGATCCGTCAACGGGAAAGAGTTTGTCAAGGACGGAAAAGTACAAGTGATGGTACAGGATGAAATTGCGTCCACGACGGATTTCGATTATTCGTTCATCTGGATGTCGGATACACAATATTATTCCGAAAGCTACCCACATATCTTCGAAAGAATGACGAAATGGATGGCTGAAGCGAAACAAAACCTGAACTTGAAATACGTTTTCCATACAGGTGATCTGGTCGATGAAGCCGATCAGCCGATTCAGTGGGAGCGCGCGGATACATTCATGGGCACGCTTGACAATGCAGACATTCCTTACGGTGTATTGGCAGGAAATCATGATGTCGGTCACAAAACAGGGGACTATAATGAATACAGTAAATACTTCGGGGAACAAAGATTTATGGACAAGGATTATTATGGGGAATCCTATAAAGACAATCGTGGCCATTACGATCTGATCAGTTCTAATGGCAATGATTTCATCATGATGTACATGGGCTGGGGAGTGAATGAAGAGGATATTGCATGGATGAATGAAGTCCTAGCCAAGTATCCTGAAAAGAAAGCCATTCTTTCCTTCCATGAATATTTATTGGTATCCGGCAACAGAAGCCCAATCGGTGAAGAAATATTCAACGATGTCGTCAAGACGAATGAAAACGTAATTGCGGTATTGTCAGGTCATTACCATGACGCTGAAACACTGATCGACGAAATCGATGATGACATGGACGGTACGGCTGATCGGAAAGTGTATCAAATGCTAGCCGATTATCAGGGCGGACCTGAGGGCGGACAAGGCTTCCTGCGTCTTATGAAAGTAAATCCGGTTGAAAACACCATCCAGATGCAGACCTACTCACCTTATCTAGATCAGTATAACTACTACAATCCGGTAGACTATCCAGGAAAAGATGAATTCATGATTGAAACGGACTTGACGCCGAAAGAAAAAGTTGTTGCTACAGATATGTTCAAGGCAGAAGTATTCACGACTGAACGAATCGGTGAAGTTAAAAACATCACGGATGGTTCGATTGCGGAAGTAAATTGGAATAATCTCGAACGTTCGACTAAACATGGCTGGTATGTTCAAGTGAAGGATTCATTTGGCGGAGAAATGCGCTCTGATGTTTCCGTGTTCACAACAGGTAACCAAGAAAGTGATAACGGTGGAAACGACAATTCTCCTGCGCCTATCCCACCAGTTACAGACGAACAAATCTTTAACGTAAATGAAGGCCAAATAACAAAAACGAATGATTCTTGGACTTTTGACCAAATACCAACTTCCGATAGCGTGAAATGGGTCATTCCAAAACAAGTAATATCCAATGCAATCATTGCGGACACCCCCCTACGTTTCTTGACGAAGAACGGTCATGAAGTTGTGTTGCCAGTTGAAGCTGCGAAACAATTGCAGCAGAATCGAGATAGCATCTCGATTATTTCAACTGTTAAGGCTGAAAAAGAAGCCGGTCTTCCAACTGGCAATCGTTACACGGATATTGTGGACATCGCTTTAATGGCAGGAGATAAAGAGATTGACTCACTTGAGTATCCAGTCGAACTGAAACTGAAGTTAGCTCAAACTATTAATAAACATCGAACGACAGCAGTCTATTACGACAATGGAGCGAATGCGTGGGTTTATGCTGGCGGGCATGAGAAGAATGGCTATTGGACCGTTTCAACCAAGAATCCATCCATGTTCACGGTCATGTCTGCAAAGGTCGCATTTAAAGATACTGCCAAGCACTGGGCTAATAAAGAAATTGACTCAATAGCTTCACGCTTTATAACAGAAGGTAAAACAGCTGAATTATTTGCACCGGAACAAAAATTGACACGT
The DNA here is from genome assembly GCF_056401835.1 of Paenisporosarcina sp. P4_D4. Classification (NCBI taxonomy): domain Bacteria; kingdom Bacillati; phylum Bacillota; class Bacilli; order Caryophanales; family Caryophanaceae; genus Paenisporosarcina; species Paenisporosarcina sp. P4_D4. The sequence goes on from NZ_JBFUIO010000015.1 coordinate 44,988, forward strand.
GCTGAATTCGCCGTCCTTCTTGTAAGAGCACTGCAAGTGCCTTTGGAAGACTATAAGGGAACATTCAAAGATGTCCCAGCTTCAAAAAAATGGGCAGCCCAACAAATTGAAGCGGCTCATCGCATGGGTATCGTAAACGGTAAGGACGACGGCTCATTCGATCCAGACGCAGATATCACACGTGAGCAAATGGCGGCCATGATGATGCGTGCTATTGACTATTCAAACCCAGAACTGACGACGAATTTGCCACAAAAAGACAAATTCAAGGATGACTTGAAAATCAGTAAATATGCGAAAGAGGCAGTAAGCAACGCAAGTAAACTGGGCTTAATCAATGGTCGATCAAACGGAACGTTCGATCCTAAAAAGCAAACGACAAGAGCGGAAACAGCGGTAGTTTTATATCGCATGCTCGACAAAATTGAATCTGTTGAAAAATAATAAATAAAGATCAAAAGGCTTCCGCACCTCTTTGGCTAATGTATCGTCAGCAAGTAAAAGGACACGTTGGGATACCATTCGTCCTCTTTTTCGCAGAAGAGGTTCTTTGCACCTTTCGCTGGTGGGCTAGGAGTAAACATCGCCAAGTAGGTAGCGATTTCGTCGCCATTATCAAGAAATAAAAAAGCGTCAATAAAATTGCAAAAAGACACCGCCAATCATTCAGAGAATTTTTGGCGGTGTCTTTTTGCATGGATTCTAATTTCTTAGACTAATAC